>DIHT01000033.1:0-8551 GCA_002420305.1 Akkermansiaceae bacterium UBA5689
CTAGGGGGAGAGGTGGGTTTTCTTCGCAGGGTGGGAGACCTCGGTTTGAATCTCAGTTACTATGGCGATTACCAGAGCTATCTTGGTCAGTCTGACCTGAATAATGACTATCACGAGGTCGATTTGGCAGTGGGATATGAGCGGGATGTTCTTTCGGTCAGTCTCGATGCTTCTCTAACGAGTGGCAGTGGAGCTAATGCCTATTATCAAAGTCTGGTTCAGGAGAGGATGTGGAATGTTACCCTGAAGAGCGCCTATGAGCTAACTGCTCTCACTGAGCTCAGAGCACGCTATGATTATCAGGACCGTAACCCCGCAGTCCGAGAGGACATTCTTCCGGGAGTTGCGGTGCCGACCGTGAATGATGTCAGCGGTCATACAATTCGTCTTGAGGCTCTCTGGTCATACTCCTCGTTGCTTCAAATTGGTCCGGCATTGAGGGCGTCAACAAGATCAGGAACCGGAGAGGCGGGACGTCTCCGTTCGGTAGGCCCTGGTCTGAGCGTCGACTACAAGGCGAGTAGTGTGGTGGCGCTTGAGGCGACGGCAGCATTAAATTGGTATAATATTGAGTCGGGAGGGGGAGGAGATCGGTTTATTTCTGCTTCGATTGGGGCGACCTATCGGGCTTCTCCCTTGTGGTCCCTCAAATTGGGTATTGGCCGTGATCTGGTGGCGTCCTCCAGCGATGTCGGAACTTTTACGGAAAGGACGTATGGCAGACTCAGGTTTCAGCGGCAGGTTGGGAGAAACTCGGTAACGGTAGGGGCGAGCTGCTATTTTGACGATTATATCGGGGTGAACGGTGCGGGCCTTTCTGGCAGAGAATATTACTCCTGCGATCTTTCGGTCGGGAGGGCGGTTTTCGAGGCGTCGGACTTGAGGGTATTTGTTAAGTACGGGAACCTCTCCGCCAACCAATTAAGCGACACGGACTCACTCGTGGTTGGCTTCTCTCTCAATCATAAATTTTAGCCATGGAGCGAAGATCTCTTTACCAGTTAATAATCGTGACTCTTTTGTGCCTGATAGCTGCAAAAGCAGATTGTCAGGAGAAAGCTCGAAGTGGCTATGTGCTCAAGCCAGGGGACGGGTTGTCGTTGAAAGTCTATAATGAGCCGGATCTCGATACTGAGGTAGCGATCCTCAAAACTGGAGAAGTGAGTTTTCCCCTCATTGGCCGAGTACGGGTAGAGGGGCTGACGGTTGGGGAGGCATCGACCAGAATTTATGAGCTCTATAACGCAGACTATCTGGTGGATCCGAAGCTGACCCTCACGATCACGGACTATGCACCGGAATTCGTTGATATCCTTGGAGAAGTGAAAAATGCAGGTCGTGTGAAGATGCCCGCATCCGGGCAGCTTGATCTTGCCAGCCTTTTTGCGATGGCCGGGGGTTTTACCGAGGAAGCCGACAGAAAGTCGATTACGGTATTGAGAGCTTCAGGCGAGGTATCCAAGCATAGCGCCAAAGAGGAGTCAGAGTCCTCCCTGCAGAGAATCGCGCTGTCATCTGGTGATCGGGTGATCGTTGGGAAAAGTGCATTTTTTGATCGAACTTTTACGGTCCTCGGCGAGGTCAAGGTGGAAGGACCCTTCGACTTCCCGCTGAATGGAAAACTCGATCTTGTTGCTGCGATTGCACTCGCTGGAGGATTGACGGATCTCGCAAATCCGAAAAAGGTTACAGTGCGCCGTGGTGATGAAGTCGTGCAGCTGGATTACCAGGCTCTTTCCCGTGGCGGGCGTTCTTATCCGCTTCGTCCGGGGGACATTGTTTCAGTAGCCCGGAGGATATTTTAACGGAACGGCAACCACCCTATCCCAGTTTTATGGCGCAGCAACATACAGATGATCCCGGGGTGCCGGGAGGTAGTAACTTACAAATCCCCCCTTCGGGGCAACGACAAGCTGCGATCCCCAAGCTTTTCTGGGATATCCTTGGGCGATGGTATTTCTTGGTTCTTGGAGCGCTTGTTGGAGTGTTTCTCAGCTCTTACTACCTTAAGAAAACTCCCAAGCAGTTTGAGTCCACCGCCACCTTGCTCGTCAAGCAGAGTACCTCAGCGGTTATCAATCGGGATGAGGTTGAGGACATCGATATGCGCTCTGACGATGCGATGAACACCATTGCGGCGCAGGTAAGTCGGGTGGAGCTCGTTGAAAAAGTGGCGCGGCGCCCTGAATTTGCCGGGAGGGCCGAGATGGTTTACCCCGCGCCCCAGTATCTGCCGGAATGGGCCGCTCGATTCCTCAAGGGAGGAACGAAAGGCACGGAAGCCGATCAATCGGAACTTTCAGCGGCAGAAGAGGATTTGGTGGAAATGTTGCAGAAGAGGCTCAGTGTTACGGTGCGCCGACGGACAAGGCTGCTGGATGTTACGGTCAGTCATGAAGAGGCGGAGCTGGCGAGGGCGCTTGCTGATGCCTTTGTGGAGGAATACCTTAAGGAATTGGCGGAGGTTGACCAAGGTAGTCAGAGCCGTCGCTCACAGGGCCTTTTGAATCAGGCCGAGGAAGCCCGACAGCAGCTTCAGGATGCGAACAGTGCCCTCGCAGTTTATAAGAGAGCCCTTGAAGCCCATGGCGCTCTTGAGCTCGTGGAGGAGGAGACTCAGGATTTGGGTCGCCGATATCGTGCGAAGCACCCGAAAATGATTGCGGCAGTGGCTAAACTTTCGAGTGCAAAGTCCAAGTTTCTCGGAGAGTTCCGGGTTGCTGCCAGTTCTGCGGCGGACAAGTCTTATTGGGATGAGGCTAAGGTCGAGCTTTCTAGCGTTGAAGCCGATGCCGATGCCGAATTGGCCACGGCCAGAAAGCTTCTGCTGGCGCGAACTCAGGTGCTTGATGGCGAGACCAAGAGCCGGATGTCGGTGTTTAACTCCATTCTGGTAGCCTTGGAGGAAGCGAAGGTGAATAGCATAGATGAGGATGTGATTGCTGATCTGCACAGTCGCGCAATGGTGGCTGAATTTGCCGCGTTTCCTAGCGGATTGAGGGTGTATGCGGCCGGGGGAATGGGGGGCGTTGCCTGTGGGGTTGGTCTGATTTTTCTTCTCCTTCGGATTGATAATCGGTTCCGCACAGTCGCACAGGTAGAGGAGGAAACGGGGATGCCAGTCCTCTCAGCTGTCCCGGTCCTTGAAGCACGAAAAATCGAGGCAGCTGAGAAGTCTCACAACAAGAAGGAAAAAGAGGACGGGGGCGCCGAGGCGCCTTCAGAGAAAGTGCTAAGCCTTTCTCCGGATGTGGTCTTTCGTGACGGACTGTATTCCAGTTTGTACGCCGAGAGTTATCGGATTCTTCGAGCTGCGGTGATGCTCCTGGGGGACGAGAAGGAGAGGAAAATCAGCACCTTCAGTAGCGCTCTTCCGGGAGAAGGGAAGACAACAACATCGACCAACTATGCTCTCGCCACGGCAAGTCAGGGGAAGAAAACCCTGCTTATGGACATGGATTTGAGGAAGCCGAAGGTACACAGACAATTCAATCTTCGTCGGAGTGAGCTAGGAAAAGGGATGTCTGAGGTGTTGTCCAACCAGTGCACGCCGGATGAGGCGCTCACCAAGACTCCAGGGATCGAGACTCTTGATGCCATTTTCGCGGGGGGGAATGCCCCTAATCCCGGGGAACTGCTTCAGGAGAAGGGGATCAGGAAGCTGTTTGATTGGGCCCGGGAGCACTATGACCACATTGTGATCGACACCGCGCCGGTTCTTGCGGTGCCAGATACGAGGATTATCCTGCCACTCGTAAATAATCCGATCCTCGTGGTTAGAGCGAACGTGGTGCCCAAACCAGCCGTGTTCCGAGCTCTTGAGATGCTGGAAGACGATGGAAGTCGGGTTGTTGGCATTGTGCTGAACGGATACCGGGAAACGCGAAGGCTTTTGGGCTACAACTACTCTTATGGATCCTACCGCTATGGCAAATATGGCTACAGCCAATACGGCTACGGGGGCTATGGGAGCTATGGATCCTATGGCAGTGACGACAGCGAGGATTAGGAACGGTGGTGTTTCCTCGCGAATCGAAGTCCAGAGCTTCTATCTCTAGGGGTTGATTGCAATCGTGAGGGGGCCGGAGGAGATCCGAATCTTGCGGCTGCTGGCTCGGGTTCGCTCAGCGATGAGCTTAAGGCGATCGGCAGTTGCTTGAATCGCCGACTGGAGGGCTGGGAGCCTGCGAGCCGCCTCCACCGCCTTTACTTCTGTCTGTGTCCCGGCTGTGGAGGCGGGATTTAGGGACTCAATCTGCTCCTTAAAGGTGCGTTCTGCCGTTTTGAGCTTGGTTTGCTCGGCCCGCGCATAAAGAACTGCAGCGGGACCCGGCTTGTGCTGGAAGGAAATTTCGGTAGTGAGCTGAAACGGGTGCTCGGTAGTTCCTTCTGGTAGTTGGGCTCTTACTTCCGGGGGGACACGGAATGTGCCGCTACTTGAACCAGCAGGAATTTTTAGTTCCGGGATCTTTCCCGGGAGTCCCTCAGCCTTCAGAACGACCTCTCCCTCGTGGGAGTGGCGTTGGATGGTTACCGGGATTTCAAGGGCTCCCTCCGCAGGAAGTTCAAAGGTCTTTTGCTCAGGGATTTGGATGGACAGCGGGTTAGGTGACGCAGAGACAGAGAGAGGCAGGCTTGGAGCGAGAGCGGTAGAATAGGATTCTTTACTGAAATCCCGTGCCCGGTGGATAAGCGTTCCGATGCGTGCAAGGCTCGAGTGACCCTCGCCTTTCCCTTTGATGGCAATGAAGCCATCCCATGGGGCTCTTTCGGGATCGACCGTCAGGGTGAGGGTGGAGTCTCGCCCTTTTCCCATCGAGACTGGAGGGCAGGCTACTCCTTGCGGAAGCCCTTCCACGAGGAGTTCGATGTCGCCTTCATAGCCGCCTTGACGCATGGCGAAGACTCGTATTTCTCCGCGTCCACCCGGTGACAATGCGGGGGTGAGAATATCCACCTCGTTTTTGATATGAACTGGGCGCCAAGGGATGGCGACCAGTTCAAAGCCGGGGGAAGGGGTTTTGATGGCGAGCCGGTAGACTTGATCGATGCCGCCTCGCCCGGCGAGGTTCATGATGGTGAGCCGGTAAGTGCCATCTTCGGGAGCGGTGAAGGGCAGGGCGGCATCCCCACAAGGCAGGGGGAACCGGCGCTCCCCGGTGTCATCCGAGAGGTCATCAGCAGTGCCTACCTGCTGGACCGTTCCCTCAGATTCTGGATCGGGAATTAGGCGTTCGACGACAAGCGTTACGTCGACAGTGGTGCCAATACGCTGGGCCAGCGCCTCGATCCAGAGGGTCTCTCCCTTTTTGGCCTCGAATCGGTAGCGGTCAACGTCACGGGTCCGGTCAAACCTTCCCTGAATCTCACAGGGGATTTGAATGCTCTGGGCATCCCCATCTGGTCCGGTCTCGGTTTCCAGAATCATTGGAGCGGTAGCGATGCCGAGGGGGATTGCATTTGAAGCGGTGGTGCCGTCCATCAGCCGATATGACTTTGTGGGGATCATGGACTGGCGAACGCGCGTGCTTGACTGAAAGGTTTCGAGGGAGTCGATCGAGATCTGGCCTTCCACGACGTCCACGAGCCGGCCACCAAGGTGAATTCTACGAGAGGGGTCGCTGCCGGGAAGGTTGCGTCCGTAAAGGAGGTGAGTGGTCGTTTTGCCCACCTCGCCAGCAGGAGGGTAGGCGAAAAGGATCTGTGGACCTTTTGCGACTTCAAGGCGGTAGGTGTAAGCCGGCCCTCCACGGAAGGTGAAGTCAGAGACCTGAATGAAATAGGACCCCGGGGAGGAAGCGGTGCATGCTACCATGGCATCCCGGTCAGAGTTGTCGCGGTCACGATCAAGCTCCGTGCCATCCGGGCCAAAGATCGTGAGCGACGCGCTGAGACGGGAAACGAGGGCTTCCGAGTGACATCTAATCCGGATGGTGTCGCCGGATTCGAGATCAATCTTGTAGAAATCACTGGCACTTTCCTCTGCTCTCCCATTGATGGTTGTATCAACGGAGATCTGCATGGCTCGGTCCTTCATGGAATGAACACCTGACTCGATGATCTCTGGCTTGGTGCCGACGATGAATCCCCGAGGGGAGCTCAAGCCCCGGGCACATCTGACGTGGACTCCGTAGCGGCCCGTCTTGGCGCTTTCTGGGATGGTCACCCGGAACTGATTCGGGTTTTCTGGAGAGGTGGTAGAGGGAAGCACCTCAGTATCGATGGTGAACCCATATTCTTCGGTCGAAAAGACCAGTCCGGTGGCTCCTTCCAGCTCCTCACCACTGATGGTCACATCTACGGATTGTCCCGCTTGTCCGCCGGCTGGGAAAATGGACTCGAGGACGGGAACGGGCTTTTGAGCGAAGAGGTGTCCGCTCGTGGCCGATAGCAGCATGACGAACCAGATGGATGGCGATAAGATCCTCGGAAACATCTTCGTATTTCGATGACTGCTCTGGCAGGCGGGCACCAGAGCGGGAGCTCAATGGTTGTAAATAAACTCCCGGCTATTCAAGAGAACCCAGACCAGGTCCTCGTAGGAATCGCGCAGGGCTTTCGGATCACTGTCGGCCGCCGCGAGGTGCTCCGCTGCGAGTTTGAGATCTGAGGCCCCGGCTGGCCGGGAGTAGGCCCGCAGGTAGAGCTCCTTGATCCGTTCCTCGTCGGAGAGAGAGCTGTTGCGGAGAAGCAGGGAGACCCGGGAGAGAGGCGAGGCGAGCTTCGTGCTGGTCTCCTTGGAATTCACCAGTTGGACCGCTTGCGCGAGACTGAAAGTGGAAGTTCGCTCGCATTCGCAGGCGCTGGCCATGTTGGGACGGCCGAAGATCGCGAGGAAGTGGAATTCCCGAGCAAACTGGTCATCAGGAAGCTGGATGGCGCGGGCGCCCGCAGGCTGTCCCCGGAAGGAATCGCTCCCATTAGTCAGTTGGTTGATCGCATCGGCGAGCACTTCGGCTTGGAGTCTTCGGGGGTAGAAACGTGCGTAGTTCTGCTGATCATCCTGGTTGTGCTCATTTGGGGCGCTGCTCAACTGGTAGGTCTCGCTGTTGCATATCAGCCGGATGAGAGATTTGAGATCGAATTTGCTCTGGACCACGTGTTGCTCGAGGGCGCTGAGAAGGGCAGGATGCGTGGGGGGGTTGGTGATACGCATGTCGTCCTCAGGATCCACGAGGCCGCGACCAAAGAAGTGTTTCCAGTATCGGTTTGAGATCATGCGCGCAAAATACGGATTTTCCGGGTCCACGACCCAGTCGGCGAGGGCCTGTCGAGGATCCTCTCCGGGAGAGAGGTCCAGAGTGCCTCGGCCTGGAAGTGCGGGTCTGATATCCTGCTCGCTACTGGGATTCTTTGCCACGGCGGTTTTGGACCGGTGAACAAAGGCGCCTTCTCCGGGGTGGGCAGGCTTGCTCTCCAGGGTAGTGAAGAAGGCAGCAAGACCATAGTAATCGTCCTGACTCCAGGTCTCATAAGGATGATGGTGGCACTGGGCGCATTGAAGGCGGATTCCAAGGAATACCTGACCCATGTCCTGCATGCGCTCCTTGTCCCCACCCACATTGCGGTACCATGCCACCGGGGGATTGTCTCGAATCGTCCCAGTGGCAGTCAGGATTTCGCTGACAAACTGGTCATAAGGCTTATTGGCCTGAATGGATTGCCGGATCCACTCGTGGAAGGCGTAGGTGTCAGGGCGATGACGGTCATTCCGGCGCTGGTTTCGCAAGATCGATGCCCATTTTCCGGCAAAAAAGTCTGCGTGGCTGCTTCCCTCCAGCAGTTTATCGATGAGCTGAGAACGCTTGGCGGGAGAGTCATCAGCGAGAAAATCCTGAGTTTCCTGCAGAGAGGGGAGACGCCCGGCAATGTCGACAGTGACTCGGCGAAGGAAGGTTCCGTCATCGCAGGGCTCTGAGGGCGGAAGTCCCAGAGTCTGTAATTTGGCAAAAATGTGCGTGTCGATGAGGTTGCGCGGAGCGGGAATGTTTTCCACGGGAACACCAAGGGGAACGGTCGCCCGAAACACGGTCATTTCTTCCCTGAATCGAACCATGACCGAGGCCGTGCCGCTCTTGCTCTTGAGTGTGACAAGTCCAAGGAGGTCGACCTCTGCCATGCTCTCGTCATTGGATTCATAGAGTGCAGCCCGGGTGATGTCTCTCGACGAACCATCGGTCATATGGGCTGTGACCCTCAGCTGCTGGGAGGCTTCTGCAAGGGTGATCCGTTCCGAGGGCATGACGACGATACGGTCTACGCCCGGTTCTTCGTCGGCAGGCTTGGCTCTCGAGCCGAGTTGTCCGATCCACCTGATCAGCGTTTGATAATCGTCCCCACCCGGCGTCAGTCTGGAGCCTCCCTTATGGGGCAGCTGGCCTGATCCCTTTAACACCAGCAGGCTATGGCTGGGTGCGGCTCGGAAGATCCTTCGTCCAAGCCCTTCCCTCAGATAGGCTCTGTCTTTCTCGGGCTCAAATCCCATTAAAGACAGGCGAAAGCTATTCTGGCCGCCGACCTTGCCGTGACAGCTTCCTCCATTGCATCCATG
>DIHT01000033.1:8934-10233 GCA_002420305.1 Akkermansiaceae bacterium UBA5689
TTACGGTGACCTGTCTCTCCTGGCTGCTGTTCCCTTCAACGGTCGCTCTGATCGTCGCCGTTCCGTTCTTAAGGGGGCGGAGGTATCCAGTTTGGTCTATTTCGACGATGCCCTCAGGGACGGAGTGGTAGGAGGCAGTCCGCGTCAGGTCGCGTTGGGTGTTGGTCAGAACCAGTTGATGCCCGACGTGAGGGCCAGCAAGCGTGATGGGGCCCTCTTCGCTCCACTGGGGGAGGCCCTCAGCATAGCTCACACCGAATGTGAGGAGGAGGCAGGAGAGCAGACGGATACTGGAAAACATGAGTATCAGTCCGCTTAGAACAACGGAAGTGGGTTGCCCTCGCAAATAATGAAGGGGCGGCCCTCCCGATCGTGGAGTTCGGCCCGGTGGTCGATCCCCATAGCCTGGTAAACGGTGGCATGGAGATCTGCAGGAGTGCAGGCGTTGCTGGTAGGGAGTGCTGCATTCTTGTCGCTGCTTCCATAAACCTGCCCACCACGAATACCTCCACCAGCAAAGGCAACAGAGTAGACGGCAGGGTGGTGGTCTCGCCCTCCCTTGCCATTGATCTTTGGAGTGCGCCCAAATTCGGTAAGAAAGACCACGAGGGTCTCGTCGAGTTGTCCTCTCTGGGCGAGGTCGGTCAGAAGGGCCGAAGCTGCCTGATCGAACACGGGCAGCAAGCGCTCCTTCATCTTGGGGAAGTGGTCGTGATGGGTATCGAAGGTGTCAGAGTATCCACCTTGAAGATCTTCCGCAGCGCATACCACCTGCACTACGGGCACCCCAACTTCAGTGAGCCTTCTTGCAAGAAGCAAGCCTTGGCCGCCCATGTGGTCCCCATACATGGCGCGGAGGCGGGGATCCTCCTGTTCGAGATCGTAGGCTTCTTTGACAGGGGAGCTGACCAGCATATCCGCAGCCATCTGCCGGAAGTGGTCGAGTTCCTGGTATTCGGCGGCGCCATTCGCGGCGAGCCGACGCTCAAGCTGGTCAAGCATAACGAGACGTTTCCGGAATCGATCCGATTTGACCCCAAGAGTAAGGTCGAGGGCTGGTTCGGTGTGTCGAATGGTGCCAGAGTAGGGAGTTCCGTCAGGGATTCGCAACATGACGGGGTCGTAATCGGATCCCAACCATCCAGCGTCATCCCCTGCCATCAGCGCCCCGTTGTCATACATGGTGTGTGGCATACGGATAGCGTTCGGTACGCCGGCGGTTCTTTCTTGGAATCTTCCGAGAAAGGAGGTCAGAGAGGGCCAGTTGGTCCGGTTGCGGGCCCGCGTCCCGCCAATCGG
>DIHT01000046.1 GCA_002420305.1 Akkermansiaceae bacterium UBA5689
CACGATCCGCTTTCCAAAATCGCGCTCAAACAGCACCTTCAACCCCTCGTTCAACTCCGCTACCATGAGCTTTCCGTCCTCCCGTCCGGCGTAAATCTTACCGTCTGCAATCGTCGGAGAGGAATAGTAACTCTGCGCACCCCGGGGCAACTTCGCTTCCCATACCGTCTCTCCCGTCTCCGGATCGAGGCAATGGACTGCTCCTCGATCCCCGAGGATATACACTTTGCCATCATGCACCGCCGGGGTGGGGACAAAGCAGCCCTTGTTGTCGAGGCGCTCCCACACCCGGTGGGTCTTGGTGACATCTCCCTTTCCTCCCAACTTGACTCCGGCCAGACACTTGCCCCGCCCGTAGGGCACCACCACCATGTCGCCTACCACCACCGAGGAGGACACCACCACCCAGTTATTACGCTTCTGTGGGTTGAACCCCGCGCACTCAGAAATCAGCTTCCCCGTTGCAGCCTCGTGGGTCGTCACCCGCTCCGCACCCCAGACCACCAGCACCTGGCGACCATCTTCCTCGAGGACATGCGGAGTGGCATAACTATGATCTCCCTCCACCGGGGTCTCATACGTTCGCTCCACCTTCCAGACCTCTTCACCTGTGCCTTTGTCGAAAGCCACCATGAATCCCTTGCGGTCATTCATCACCGCCATCACCACATGCTCCCGGGTAATCACCGGTGACGTCCCAATGTCCCAGTAAAGTGTATCACGGCCATAACGCTCCTGCAGGTTGTGCTTCCAGAGAACCTTCCCCTTCATGTCGAGCGCTCCCAGATTACCGCTCTTGAAGTAGGCGAAGACATGCTCCCCATCCGTTACCGCCGACGGATTACTACTCGATCCATTCCGATGCTTCCCCTTGCGCATCTTGCCCAAGGTGGCTTCCCACGCCTTCTTGCCCTTCCAGTCGAACGCCAGAACCGCATCTTCCCCCTCAATCGCAGAGGTCAGAATGATAAGTTCGTCCCACACCACCGGAGTCGAGCACCCTCGCCCGGGCAACTCCGCCTGCCAGACGAGATGATCCTCATCCAGTTTGGCTGGATAGCTACCCTTGACTGTGGAGCCGGCATCTGCCCCTCCGCGCCACGAGGGCCAGCGCAGTTGTTCCGCCTGCAGGACAGCCGCCGACACTACAGCGGCACCGAAAATCAATGGAAGAAATCTCGTATTCATCATGGCACTCCAGATTGGTGCCATTACAGGATATTTCTCCCGGGGAGCAAGGTCCAAGGGGGTCGCGTTCAGGTGACCTCGCCCTTAGTTCTCCAATAAGGTCTTCAAGGGTCCTTCAAGGGCATCTGCCCAAACCTGGTGCCCCGCCTCACTCGGATGGGTCGTGTCTGGCATCATCTCCTTGGACAAGTGTCCCTTCTCGTCGAGAAACTTGGGGCCAATATCGAGGAAGGTCACATTCTTGAGATCCCTCAGGAGATCGGGAAGGTAGGAATTGAGCTCAATAATCTGCTTCCGGTGGGGGTGGGAAAGCTCCCTTCTTCGAGGGAAAACGCCTAACACCAGCACCTTGGCCTCCGGATAAAGATTGTTGAGCTTGGCTGCGATCGCCTTCACCCCATCCGCAGCCTCCCGCGGCTTGTCACTGCCCCAGCAGATATTGTTGGTCCCGATCATGACCACCGCGGCCTTGGGTGGAGACTTGGGCTTGGGAAGATGGTCGAGGCGCCAGAGAACATGATTCGTTCGGTCCCCGCCAAAACCAAGGTTCAGGGCCTTGAGAGGTTCGAAGTGCTTCTTCCACACCTTCTCCCCGATACTCTCGAAATTGTGGGTAATGGAATCCCCGACCATCAGGAGCTCATACTCACCCTCTTTCATCGCTCCGATTTTCTCGGCGTGACGCGTGAACCACCACTCCTCAACCCGAGGCTGCGGCGTCACCGCTGGACCGGGCGTTTGCTTCTCTTCCGCACCGAGCGAAAGAATTCCTGCCAGGGACAACAATCCCAGCACCTTGTAAGATCTCAGAGAGCTCATGGGTCCCTTCTTGAGCCCAAATCCCCTCGGCGGCAAGGACGATCGAGGCTCTTCATTATTTCCTCGCCCCGCTGAAGCAGCCTATCAAGATCGCCAAGGTCGATTTGCGCATGAGAAACCATTAGCAGCCGGCAGATGATCAAGAACCCCATTCTTTCTGGTTTCAACCCCGACCCATCAATCTGCCGGGTCGGGCAGGACTACTATATCGCGACCTCGACCTTCGAATGGTTCCCGGGGGTCCAGATCCATCACTCCCGCGATCTCGTCCACTGGAGACTACTTGGACACGCTCTCGAGGAGAGCCGGCTGCTCGACCTGCGTGGCGTACCCAGCTCTGGCGGAGTCTGGGCCCCGGCCCTCAGTCATCATGACGGCCTCTTCTACCTATGCTACACCGTGGTCCACCAGCATGAAGCTGCCACCAAGGATACTCCCAACTTCCTCACCATCGCTTCCTCTATTGATGGGCCCTGGTCCGACCCGGTCTTCATCAACTCCTCAGGATTTGATCCCTCTCTCTTCCATGATGAAGATGGGCGGAAATATTGGCTGAATATGGTCTGGGACCATCGCCCGGATCGCAACCCCTTCCACGGAATCGTCCTGCAGGAATACGACCATCAGGCCGAATCCCTGATCGGGGAACCCCGTATGATTTTCAAGGGGAGTAAGATCGGCCTCACCGAGGGGCCACATCTCTACCGCCGTAACGGATACTACTACCTTCTCACTGCCGAGGGTGGCACTGAGTATGACCATGCCGTGACACTCGCGCGCTCCCGCACGCTCGATGGACCATACGAGGTGCACCCTGCCAACCCCATCCTCACCTCTTCTGGGCACGACGATCTCACCCTCCAGAAGGCCGGCCACGCCAGCCTTGTGGAAACTCCCGCCGGCGGATGGTATATGCCCCATCTCTGCGGCCGCCCTCTGCCCGGGACCCGTCGTTGCAATCTCGGTCGGGAAACCGCGATCCAGCAGGTCGAGTGGCGGGATGATGACTGGCTCTATCTCGTCGGGGATGGCAATGCGCCCCGGGACGAAGTCAGCCCTCCGCAGCTGAAGCCCCATTCGTGGCCTGACCTCCCGAATCGTCTCCCCTTCGACTCCCCCCACTATGCCACTCCCCGGGGTCCTTCCGCCAACGTGATCCGGGAAACGGGAAAGCTGGTCCTGCGCGGGTGCGAGTCTCTTGAGTCCAATTTCGAGCAGGCCATGCTGGCCCGTCGCCTCACCTCCCAGCAGGCGACAATCACCACCTCCCTCGAGTTTGATCCGACTTCCTTCCAGCAGATGGCGGGCCTCGCCCTTTACTACAACACCCACCTTTTCCATTACCTCTACCTCTCCCAAGATGAGAACCTTGGACCTTGTCTCCAGATCCACTCCTGCGATGACGGCACTTCCAACTTTCCTCTCGGTAAAAATCTCCTACCTGTTCCCCAAAGAGCCCTCTTCCTACGAGCGACCCTTGACCATCGTGACCTCCAATTCTCCTACTCTACCGACGAGGACACCTTCCACCCCGTCGGGCCGGTTCTCGACGCCTCCCTCCTCTCCGACGACCACGGAGATCACTGGGGCTTCACCGGAACCTTCGTTGCCTTGTGCTGCCAGGACCTGACTGGCTCCCGCCTCGCCGCTGAATTCCACTTTCTCCAGATATCCACCTCATGAATCTCCGCTCCTTTTTCATCGCTCTTACCGTATCGCTCGGAGGGTTTCTCTTCGGGTTTGATGCCGGAATTATTTCTGGCGTCATGGAATATGCCGGCCCCTACTTTCAACTGGACGATGTCCAAACCGGATGGGCTGTCAGTTGCACGGTCTTTATCGCCATGTTCGCCATGCTCGTGGCAGGAAAGTTAAGCGATACGTTCGGCCGCAAACCTGTCCTCCTCGCTGTGGCCTTTCTCTACGCGATCTCTGCCATCCTGTCTGCTTTGGCGGGCTCATACGAAATGCTCTATATCGCCCGGATGATTGGCGGGGTCGCCTTTGGAGCTGCCCTCGTAATCGCTCCTACCTACATCGCAGAAATTGCCGGGGCGAAAGACCGCGGCAAACTTGTCTCCATCCAGCAGCTCAACATTGTTTTAGGATTCTTTGCGGCCTTTCTCAGCAACTACCTGTTCAACCACCTGACTACAGAAGGGGCAGGGATCTTCTTCCAGTCGGGAAGTTTTACAGGCGAAACAGTCTGGCGCTGGATGCTGGGTGTGGAAGCCCTACCTGCGCTCCTCTATTTCGGCTGCCTTTTTCTTGTTCCGAGAAGCCCTCGCTGGTTACTGGCCAACGGGCGGGAGACCGAAGGTGAGAGGGTCCTGGCCAAGATCCACGGCCCTGAGAACGCCCAGTCCGAAAGCGCAGATATCCGAAAAAGCCTCGCGGAAGAACGCCTTGTCGCCGGATCCAGAATCTCAGATCTCCTCCTGCCCGCCCTCCGCTTTATCCTTATTGTCGGCATTGTCATCGGCATCCTTCAGCAAGCTACCGGGATCAACGCGGTCTATTTCTACGCAACCCAGATCTTCAAGCAGACCGGGGTGGGTGTCGACAATGCCTTCCTGCAAGGCGTGCTTCTCAGTCTCACCTCAGTGGTCTTCGCTACCATCGCCATTTTGACCATCGACAGGATCGGCCGAAGACCTCTGCTTCTTGTCGGCATCGCAGGAATTGCCGTCTGTATGCTGCTCTGTGGGTTTGGCTTCCAAGGCGCCACTTATCAGCTGACCCCGGAGAAGATCGCAGCTCTGGAGGGAGTTGATATGGCCAAGCTCTCAGCCGTGGAGAACAGGACGTTTACCTCCGACGTCGCTTTTAAAAACACCATGAGGGAAGTCCTTGGAACAGAGACCTATAGCAAACAGGAGGGAGCCATCCTCGAAGCTGCGACCAACATGAATGCCACGATCGTGCTTGTGGGAATTCTCGGGTTCATCGCCTGCTTTAATTTCTCCCTTGGTCCAGTGATGTGGGTCATGCTCTCAGAAATGTATCCCAACCGGATCCGGGGGCTGGCCATCGGTAGTATCGGCCTCATCAACTCCTTTACGGCCTGGATCGTCACCCAGGCATTTCCGTGGGAACTATCAAATCTCGGGGCTGCGCCCTCCTTCTTCATCTTCGGCGGGATCGCCCTCGTCGGATTCTTCATTCTCTTCCGCATTCTACCGGAAACCAAGGGCAAGACTCTTGAACAGTTGGAAGCAGACCTAGTGCGGACTTAACAATTACTCCTCATTCATGAAACACCCCTTCCTCCTTCTCGCCCTCGCGGGGACCGCTCTTTCCCTGTCCGCCATCGGTCAGGAAATTACTGGACGCTTCGCTCCTCCCGCTGGCAAGGTCCTCATCTTCGCGGGACAGGACAATGCCTCGGTTGGCGGCACCGCCAAGTATCGTAACGGCTATATTGAGAATGTCGGGGTCCCGGCAGGGATCACGCACTACGTCTACTTCTCCGAAGGCTGGACCAACAAGTTCAACAGAACCTTCGGCAAGGGAGTTGCTGGTCTCAACACCGAGACCGAATGGGCTTCCGGCCCCATGCACCAGAAGGCCTACCTTGATTCTCCAGCCCTTGACCGCTGCGTCATGCACCTCTCCATCTCGATGGAGGGAAACTGCGAGGATAAGGTTGCCGACGGCACCTTTGACCATCTCATCGACGAGCTGGTCACCTTCGTCCGGGATCACCCAGAGCACCCCTTCCTCATCCGCATCGGCTACGAGTTTGATGGAAATTGGAACGGGTATGACCCCGAAAACTTTAAGAAGGCCTTCCGCCGAATCGTAGACGGCCTGCGCAAGGACAAGCTTCCCAACGTGGCCACCTGCTACGCCTCCTCGAGCATGGCCACCCTCAAGCAGTTCGAGGAATATGATCCCGGGGCCCAGTATTACGACTGGGTCGGCTACTCCTGGTGGGGAGGCGATAAGGACGGCGAGGCCGCCCTTGAGTTTGCCCGTCGCCTCCAGAAGCCCGTCTTTATCGCCGAGGCCACTCCTCGCGGACTCTTTTTTGACAAGGACGAGCCGGGAGAGGTCTGGGACACTTGGTTTATAAAATTCTTCCAGCACATCGACGACAATCTCGACGTGGTCAGGGCCGCCTCCTACATCAATGCGGACTGGGACTCCCAGGACATGTGGGACGGCTGGGGCCAGTCCCGACTCGAGACCGCTCCCCTCCTGCGGAAGCGATGGCTGGCCAAAATGGCCGAGGACCAGTTTCTCAATGCCAGCGACAAGCCTTTCGAGACGATCAACTTCCCCTCTCCTTTCGCCCTCCCAACCAAGCGAATACTGCCCTACCGCAACCCCTCGCTTCCTGTCGAGGAGCGGGCAGAGGACCTCCTGGCTCGGATGAACCTCCAGGAAAAAGTCGCTCAGATCACTGGCTGGTGGGATCCCAATGAGGAGAAACTGCGAGAAGAAGGAAAGATCTTCACCCCGGAATTCTACGCCGCGAACTCTCCCCACGGAGTGGGTGAACTCGGTCCCCTGCACAACCTCACCATCGCTGAGGACATGAAGCAGTATCGTGCTGTCCAAGAGTACTTCCGCCGGCAAACCCGACTCGGAATTCCTGCCATTCTCCACGACGAGGCCGCCCACGGGTTTATGCGCTTCGAGGCCAATTCCTTCCCTGCTCCCATTGGCCTTTCCTGCACCTGGAATCCACGCCTTCTGGTCAAACTCTACTCCCAGGCTGGCCGAGAGGCCCGCTCCCGTGGCATCTCGCATATCCTCTCCCCGATCGTTGATGTCGCGCGGGACCTTCGCTGGGGCCGCGTGGATGAAACCCTGGGGGAAGATCCCTTCCTCGTTTCCCGCCTTGGAGCGGCCATGGTCGAGGGTCTTCAGGGCTCGCGGGACGGCACCATCGCGAAAGGGCACGTCGCCGCCACCCTGAAGCATTTCGCTGGCTATGCCGGAACCGACGGAGGCCGGAACCGCTCTCCTTATTCCAACGGACCCCGCCACCTTCTGGACGTGGATGTGGCGCCCTTCCGTCATGTCATCGACCGCGTCAAGCCTGCTGCTGTGATGGCAGCTTTCAATGAGATCGATGGCCTGCCTTGCCACGTGAATCCGTGGATTCTGACCGAGGTCCTCCGTGGCCAGCTCGGCTTCGACGGTCTGACCGTGGGAGACTATCAGGGCATTGATCTGGTGCGTAAATACCAGAACATCGGATCCTCTGACGCCGACGCGGCCCGCATGGCCCTGAACGCCGGTCTGCAACTTGAGTTGCCCAACCGGTTCGGATACCAGCACCTCCCTCGCCTCTTGCGCGAGGGGAAGGTCCAGATGGCACAAATCGACGAGGCCGTCCGGGCGGTTCTCTCCCTCAAGTTTCGCCTCGGACTCTTTGAGGCGCCCTTCGAACTTGATGCCGAAAAGGCCAATGCTCTGGCCCGCTCAGAGGAAGCCACCGAACTTGCCCGCGAGGCTGCGCGACAGTCCATGGTCCTTCTGCGCAACCAGGACAACCTGCTTCCCCTCGATCGCACCGCCTACAAAACTATCGCGGTCATCGGACCCAACGCCGCCACCTGCCGCCTCGGCTCCTACTCAGGGCGCCCTCTCAAAACCGTCTCCCTGCTCCAAGGCATCCGCGATCTTGTTGGGGAAAAGATCAAGGTCACCCACGCCGAGGGGTGCAAGATTGCCCTCAACGACACCGGGGACTCGTATGCCAACTGGCGCTACGTCAACGAAATCGAATTCGCCACTCTGTCCGACAACAAGGACCTCATCGACGAGGCCATCAAGGTCGCAAACGCGGCCGACCTCGTCATCCTCGCCATCGGAGAGAACGTACTTCTCGGTCGAGAAGCCTGGGGCGGCAACCACATTGGGGATCGCAGCACTCTCGATCTCACTGAGTCTCAGCAAGCCCTCTCCAAGGCCATCCTCGATACCGGAAAGCCTGTTGTAGCCTTCCTGAACAACGGCAGCCCAATCACTCTTCACGATCTAGGCGAGACATTTCCAGCTATTCTAACCGGCCACTACGCCGGGCAGGAAACCGGCACCGCAGCCGCTGAAATTCTCTTTGGAGAAGCCTCGCCTTCCGGAAAGCTCACCGTGAGCTGGCCCCGCAGCGTGGGGCACCTTCCCATCCACTACAGCCAGCACGGAAGCTCAAAGGTTTTTGACTACGTCGATTCCCCTCGGGGACCGGTCTATCCGTTCGGGTATGGCCTTAACTACACGACCTTCGAATACTCCAACCTCACTCTCTCCGCAGAGGAAATCTACCCTGAAGATCTCATCCTCGTGGGATTTGACCTGACAAATACCGGAAAACGAATCGGCACCGAGATCGCTCAGCTCTATGTCAGCGGACAGGGCTTTCCCCTCGCCCGACCCGGCCTTGAGCTCAAAGGCTTCCAGCGAGTCACGCTAATGCCCGGTGAGACCAAGAGAGTGAGCATCGAGATCTACGCCGAGGACCTTGTCTTCCACGACAGCGCGTTGCAAAGATCCTTCCCGGCAGGCACCTATCAGGTGCGCGTGGGAGGGTCCTCCACCACTCTGAGCAAGCCTCTTGCTCTGAAGACTATTCCAAGGGCGACAACCGCCAAGATCACCGCTCATCCCTCGGGAGCTCACTCGGGCTCCGGATCAAAATCCCTCAAGCCCTCCCGAAATACCACTGCTAACGAGCCTGCGGCCTCTCCCAATGCCGAATCTCTCCCAACCGCTCCCAGCAAAGATGTCCCCGCCGGGAAGCGCCCTAACGTTCTTTTCATTGCGATCGATGATCTGCGACCTGAGCTCGGCACCTACGGAGCCAAGGTCAAGACTCCGAACCTCGATAAGTTCGCCCGGAGTGGCACTCGTTTCGACCGCGCCTACGTCCAGCAAGCCGTCTGCGGAGCTTCCCGTCTTTCGATTATGACTGGGCTCTACCCTACCCTCACCGGGGAACAAACCTTCCATGTGAGCGGCTGGCGGGAGCGTCATCCCGATGTTCTGACCATGAACCAGCACTTTGGGCGTCAGGGTTACACCACCGTGGGACTGGGCAAGATCTATCACGGAACAGGGGGTGCCGGAGTCGATGAAGCAAATTGGACTCGCTGGATCAACCTCAACGTTCCCGAGTATGCCGACGAGACCAATATCAAGATCCTAGAGGAAGCGTTGGCGCGGAATGAAGTGGGCACAAAAAATGACCCCCCTAAAGGGCCCACCACCGAATCGGCCGATGTCCCAGACGATACCTATGCGGATGGGCAGCGCGCCAACAGGGCCTGTAAGCTTCTCGAGAATTTTTCGGAGGCTACTGCCACTCCCTTCTTCCTCGCGGTAGGACTCACCAAGCCCCACCTTCCCTTCGTCGCTCCCCAGAAATATTGGGATCTCTACGATCGAGAGGACTTCAAAATGCCAGCCAACAAGGGCATCCCTCCCGGCTACCCCCTCGATGCTGCCAACCCCAAGGCCTACGAGTTGCATAAATACAGTGACATCCTCGGCAAGGAACCGAAGGACTATCCCATGGAGGTGAACCAGCGCCTTCTACACGGATACGCCGCCTGTGTGAGCTACGCTGATGCCTGCGTGGGAAAAATCCTCGCAACTCTCGAGGAAACCGGACTCGACAAGAATACCATCGTAGTACTCTGGGGAGACCATGGATGGAAACTGGGTGACCATGGCTCCTGGTCAAAGCACACCAACTTTGAATGTGACACCCGGGCTCCACTCATTATCCGGGCCCCCGGCTACGAGGGAGGAACGCCATGTCCGCGCCTCGTCGAATTCATCGACCTCTATCCGACCCTCTGTGACCTGACCGGCCTTCCAGTCCCCGCTCACTGCCAGGGGCGCAGCTTCCGCACCCTCCTGGAAGACCCCACCGCGGGCCATCGCTACAATGCCTACAGCTCCTATCCATCGTGGAAAGCGCTCGGTCACAGCATCCGCTTCAAAACCTTTCGCTATACCGAATGGCACGCGGAAGAGTCTGATGAGGTGGTCGCCAGTGTTCTTACAGATCTCTCCAAAGATCCCGGGGAGGTCACCAACGTGGTGAAGGACCCCGCCTTCGCGGAGACCCTCGCAGAGGCCCAGAGTCAGCTCAGCGAGCGCCTCAAGACTGCTCGGGCACCCGCTCCTCCCAAAAAATCGGGCGCGAGGAAAAAGGCCCCTTCCAGTATCCCTCCCGCGAGAGGAAACACCACTGCGCTGGTTATCGACCCCGAGCTCGCCCGCCAGAAAATTGACGGCTTCGGAGGTTCTATCGCATTCTGGGGAACCCGGGCAGACGACAAGGCCCTCACCGCCGCCCTCAAGGAGCTGAACACCTCCATCGTCAGGGCTCAGGGAGAAGTGACCAAGAAAGGCGTGGTCGACCATAACCGGGACGTCCTCCAGCGGGCCATGAAGATCAACCC
>DIHT01000074.1:0-5845 GCA_002420305.1 Akkermansiaceae bacterium UBA5689
GACCTGATCTCCCAGCAAAAGCCCCTCCGATGAGGTAAACAAATGCTCCGCACCGGGGCACAGCAGACTCATTTCGCCCTCGAACGGGCCTAAAACCTTGAAAGGAAGGGCCGAAACCCTACCGTATCCGCCCAAACGACACCCGACCATCCAATGAGCGAGACCACCAACTCCAACCGACGTAATTTTGTCAAGACCGCCACAGCCGCTACGGCCGTCGCTGGCTTCCCCCACATCGGCCGTGCCGAGATCGGCAGCAGCAATACCATCAAGATCGGCCTGATTGGATGTGGTGGCCGGGGCACAGGCGCGGCTACTCAAGCCCTGAAGTCTGATGACAAGGTCAAGCTTTGGGCCATGGCTGACGCTTTCCCCGAAAAAATCGAGGGCCCTCTCAAGACCCTCGGAGCTGCCTTTGGGAAAGAGCGCGTGGAGGTCGACAAAAGCCGGCAGTTCACCGGACTAGATGCCTTTGAAAAACTGGCCAATTCCGACGTAGACGTAGTCCTGATGGCTACTCCTCCCGGATATCGTCCCTCGATGCTGCGCCAGTGTATTGAGGCTGGAAAGCACGTCTTTGCCGAGAAGCCCATGGCTGTCGACATGGCGGGGATCCATCACCTGATGGAAACCGCCAAGATTGCAGACGAGAAGAAACTCGCTATTCAGCACGGCTACTGCTGGCGTTACAGCCCCTCCAACCGGGTAGGTTTTGGTAAGGCCCTGGGCGGAGAACTTGGCCGCATCACAAGTTTTGTGGGCACCTATCTGGGCGGCACCGTGCGTGCTCTCGCCCCCGACGCAAAGCAACCTGAGGGCATGGGAGACGTCGAATGGCAGCTTCGCAACTGGATCAACTTCGAATGGCTCTCAGGCGGGCCGCTCCTTGAACAGTGTATTCACGCTGTCGATAAGATGGCATGGGCCATGAACGACGTTGCCCCAATTGCGGCCTTCGGTAACGGAGGCCGGGGCCAGCGCCGCGATGCGGGTAATGTTTACGACAACTACTCCATTACCTATGAGTATCCGGGCAATGTTTTCTGTCAGATTCAGCAGCGTCAGTACAGCAATTCGTTTAACGAAAATGTAAGCCGTATCATCTGCGAGGGCGGAACAGTAGTTGGCCCATGGAAGGTCTCCACCAAGGACGCCAAGGGCAAGACCAACTGGAAATACCGGGCGGAGAAGGGAGTGGAGCAGAACATGTATCAAACGTGCCACAACGAGTTCTTCGCCAATCTCAGGGCAGGTAAGATTGTCAACTCCTGCGAGTTCATGGCCAATTCCACCGCGGTCGGTATTCTCGGCCGGGAGGCCGCTCACACCGGACAGCGGATCACGTGGGACAACCTCTGGGCGACAAGTGAAGACCAAGCCCCAGACAATCCTCCTATGAACGGCAAGATGCCGATTCCAGCGCCGCCCATCCCCGGGACCGATTCCCTTGCCAAAGCCTGACACACGCGACAGGCGGCAGGGGCTCAAAGCAGTAGCCGGCGGGGAAGAAATTGCCCCCCAACCCGCAGCGACCCTGCCTTCCAAATTTTATCTATCAATCCCCATGAAAAGCATCCACCTGATTCTCACCTCGACCGCAGCCATCGTGCTAGTCGGCATCGCTGCCCTTGCAGATGACTCCAAGTCCGAGGAATCCCCGGCGGCCAAAGCTCCGGCGAAGTTTACCAACTCTACCCCTACCCCAGCTCAGTGGGACCTTCCCTCAACTCACCGACTCTTCGTCAGCAAGAAGATCCACGAGGTCGTCACCACAAAGGGAGGCCCCAGCAGTTCTCCCGAAATGAAGGACTACGAGGAAGTGGCACCCAGAGCCAATGAGGCGAAATACAAGATGATTGCCCTAAAAGGGGGGGAGTTCCTCATGGGATCCCCAGAGGGTGAGCACGAAAATCGCACGGACGACGAGGGCCCCCAGAAAAAAATCCAGATCGAACCGTTCTGGATCGGGCAGACTGAAATCCCTTGGGCTCTCTATAAGCCTTTCTACGAAAACGGTGTTGCGCGGAAGAAGGACGGCAGCCTGCTTGCGTCCGATAAGGACAAGGAAGTGACCGTCCGCGGGAAACAGCGCAAGAAAGCAGTGAAAGATGCTCTGGCCCGTGGTGATAGTAGTAACATCGTAGACGTAGTCTCACAGCCAACACCCCAATACCACGACATGTTCGGGAGCGGTGAGCACGCCTCCGAATTGAACTATCCTGCCATGTGCACCACCCACCATGCTGCCTCCAAGTTCTGCCAGTGGCTCACCGCCCAGACTGGCCACTTTTACAGGTTACCCACCGAGGCCGAGTGGGAATATGCATGCCGTGCCGGAACTACTACCGCCTTTCACTTCGGGGACGACATCGCCAAGCTGGACGACTATGCGTGGCACGGCGATAATTCCGAATTTACCTATTATCCGGTCGGCACCAAAAAGCCGAATCCGTGGGGACTTCATGACATGCACGGTAATGTCGGCGAGTGGGTCCTTGATGGATTCAGCGAAGGATATCGGAACACCATCAAGGATGGAGCCGTCAATCCCTGGAATATTTCCCTTACTCGTTATCCTCGGATCGTAAAAGGGGGCTCATGGGACCAGAACCCTGATGAATGCCGAAGTGCCGCCCGTGTGCAATCCGTGAATGACTGGAAAGATACGGACCCGCAGGTGCCAAAAAGCATCTGGTATCATACGGATGGTCAGTTCGTCGGATTCCGTATCGTGCGACCACTGAAAACCCCAACCGCCGAGGAGATGCACGTTTACTGGAACACTGACTGGTGGGAACCCACCAGGAACGCCGAGGACCTTTAGGGCGAATCCGCTCAACCTCTTCCTCTCTCGTCAAAGGCGCAGCTTCTCGCTGCGCCTTTCTTGTCGTCGAGCCGGGGGCTATTCGAGAGCCTCCAGAGCCTGAAGTAAATCCTCCCCTTGGCTACCTGCAGACACCTTCTCTTGCTTCCAGACCAGCTTGCCATCCTTGAATAAGTAGGCCTGCCGGGAGGCAAATTTCCCCAGATGAGGAACGCCAAAGGCCTTGATAATCCTCCCCTTCACGTCTGCCAGTAGTTCAAAGGGAAGCATTTGCTTTTCCACAAAGGCTTTCTGAGAGGATACTGTGTCGAAAGACACTCCGTAAATTCTGACACCTTTCTTCAGTAACTTTTCGTTTACGTCCCGTAAACTACACACCTGCTTTGTTCATCCCCCGGTCAGCGCCTTGGGATAGAAAAAGAATAACGCCAATCCCTCTGCTCCCACTTCCTGGACTCTGACGAGCTCTCCCTTGTGGTTCTTCGCCTCAGCCTTGGGAAGGGCTTTGCCAAGATCCAGGCTTTCCGCCATCGTTGGCTGAGCGAAGGCAAACAGCGACCCAAGCCCCGTTAGCCACCTCGAAAGTTTTTTCCTCATGACTCGACCCATATCCCGCCCGGGCAGGAATGCCAGAAGGATTTTCGTTGCCCTCATCATCATCGTAGCCGGCGCCTTCTCCCTCCTGCTCGGCCCCGGACTTTGGGAAAGGCTCCAGACTCCCCGGCAAGGGCAAGGACAAGCTTTGGAGACAGTTCCTGTCTACTCCAGCGACCATCCCATGATGGGCACAAAAGCACGGATTGTGGTCTATGCGACGGATCTGAAGAAAGGAGAGATCGCCATCAAGGCCGCATTCGATCGCGCTGATGAGATTGGTTTCATCTGCAGCGACTACAATCCTGAGAGCGAGCTAATGCGTCTGTGTCGAGGGCCGGTTAATGAACCAATTCCCGTCTCCCGTACTCTTGCGACAGTTCTCACCCATGCACACAGCATCGCAGAAACCACTGAAGGAGCCTTCGACCCCACTCTTGGGGGATTTACTAAACTCTGGCGAAGATCGAAGCGAAAAAATGCGCTGCCTGATCCCTCTCTCCTCGAGAAAGCCCGCAATGCGGCAGGCTGGACAAAATTCGACGTCTTTCTGGAACAGCAGACCGTAATCGTAAAAGACGAAAACCTGCTCTTCGACCTCGGGGGCATCGCCAAGGGCTATGCCGCGGATGAAATGCTGCGCGTCATCAAGGCCCACGGGATTTCCTCCGCGATGGTAGCTGTCGCAGGAGACGTCAGACTGGGCTCTCCTCCCCCGGGCCGATCCGGGTGGGCCGTTGGCATCAGGACCCTGGGCGCCGACGTTGAGCAAGTCATGCACGTCGCCAACTGTGCTGTCTCCACCTCGGGGGATATCGAGCGCTATGTGGATATCGAGGGAACCCGCTACTCACATATCATCGACCCCGACACAGGCATCGGGCTCACCCAGCGGATAGCCGCCACGGTAGTCGCACCCACCGCAGTCCAAAGCGACCCTCTGGCCACCTTCTGCTGCATCGAGCCGCGATTCGCTTCCAAGATCTTTGCGGCCGGGGAGATTTCCTGCCGAATTGTAACTCTCGGGGACGGCCCGTTCGACCAGAGAACCCAGCAGTTCCCACCCTTAACCCGGCCTTAGAAGGCCATTCCTGTCGCTTGAGTAATTTCGCGAGGTATTTTTACCGCGACTTCACTGGTAGAAAATACTCGCAAAGTCCCTCCCAGCGCCTTTGATCGGCCCTCCGTGTTTCTTGACCCTTGGCTGCCTGATTTCTCGTTCCTCTTCCTCTCCATTCTGGTCGAGGGAGCTCCTTTCATCCTCTTGGGAACGATCATAAGCGGCTTCATCGATGTCTACCTGCCCTCTGGAGCGATTGACCGCCTTCTTCCCCGAAACCGTGGTCTAGCCGTCCTGATGAGCGGCTTACTTGGCATTATTTTCCCGGTTTGCGAGTGTGCGGTAGTTCCCGTCATCCGCCGACTTGTCAAGAAAGGCCTGCCTCCTGCCTGTGCCATCACCTACATGCTGGCCGCTCCAATCGTAAATCCCGTCACCTTCTTGAGCACATACAGTGCCTTTAAAAAAATCCCCCTCGAAATGGCAGGATCGCGACTTCTCTTTGGCTACGTGATCGCAGTCATAGTCGGTCTGATTCTCCTGAAAGTTGGAGTCGGGCGAATCTTAAAGCCGCGCCTCGTGGAAGAGCTCAAGGAAGTTAAGTCCAGTCACGATCACCACCACGACCGTGGAGATAACTTCGTAGAGAAAAAAAATCGCCTTATCATGGCTCTCCGAGCCGCCATGCGGGACTTCGTAGATGTCGGGATCTACTTCGTAATCGGAATCACCATCGTGGCAATCGTCAACACGCCCCCTCCTGTCGACCAGCAGACCATCCCCCTGCGTGATTACATCGACGGTACCGCAGAAAGCATATGGGGCGCTCCGGCTGCACTTATGGGCCTCTCTTTCCTTCTCAGCTTGTGCAGCACGTCGGATGCCTTCATTGCAGCTACCCTTGACACTTTCAGCATTGGGCCGCGCCTCGCCTTTCTCGTCTTTGGGCCAATGATGGACGTAAAACTGCTCTTCCTCTACAGCACGATCCTGTCCCGAAAATTCATCCTTATCCTCGCTGCAGGCCTCTTTATCGGAATAGGAACATTGAGTGTTCTCCTTGAGCCGGTTTTTGAAGGTTTTGAACGCAATAAGCCCCCCCCCTTCGCCCAGACTGCACAGGACTAACGCCTCAACCCTATGACCAAGGCGACCTTCAATCAGATTATCTCCAGTCTCGCTACGATCTCGTGGGGAGGAGTTCCGGTCTATCTCTATACCAAAGGCCTTATTGGTGAGTACCTGAGTGAGTCCTTTCACCTCATTGCACTGAGTGGAGGGCTGGCCATGATTGTTCTCGGTCTTTTCAATCTCCTTCACGCCGGACGGGAGGTGGGTTGCGGGCATGATCACAGCCACGAGCATGA
>DIHT01000074.1:6184-31128 GCA_002420305.1 Akkermansiaceae bacterium UBA5689
CAGCCACGAGCATGATCACAGCCATGAGCATGATCACGGCCACGACCATGATCATCACGAGCAGAATCCAGTTGCTGCAATCTGTCTGATGATCATTCCGGTGCTCCTGTGCACCGGATTTACCAAGCATGAATACTCCAAGGAAGCTCTCCGGTGGAAGGGCCTCTACAAGCAGCGCACCCTTAAATCGCTCTACTCCACCTACAATACCGAATTTACTCGTGAGCTTCTCGAAAAGCGCACCCCCAAGACCTCGGAGGGCAATTTTCTCCTTCAGCTCACCGAGCTATATTGGTCTGCGGGGGATGAAAAAATCATGAAGATCTATGATGGCCTTCCTGCACAGCTCGAAGGCCGTCTTATCGAGGAGGAGCCCACCCTCAATCCTGACAACAACCGCAAGCGCCTCTACAGGGTTGTGATGACATGCTGCGCCGCTGATGCCCAGGTGCTGGGCGTTCCGCTCGAGTTCAGCGTCTCGCTTCCGGCAATCGCAGACAAGACATGGATTACTGTCAGAGGCAAAGTCGCCTTTGAGCTGATCGACGGGCAACATTTTGCCTACCTCAGGGACTGCGAAGTCGAAGCGACAAAAGCCCCGGAAACCCAAGGCAGGAAGCGCCCCTGAGGCAACCCACGTATCGCACCCCTCTCTTCGTGGACTAGGAGCCAGATTCTTCAGAAGAATCGAAAGCTCCTTCCGAGGCCCCGGACCCCTCTGCTGGCGGAGGGGAAACTTGTCCCTTCACCGCCGCCTGAAATTCCGTAATCCAAGTCGCTATGTCCCGGTGGGCCGTGTGGGATTCAATATGTTTCAGCATCCGGAGGGCCGCCTGCTTCTGGTCCCCCACGCCGAACAGGTCCATTTCCCTCTTCCACTGCAACTGCGGCCGTCGAACTCCAAGAAACTTTTCCATCGGAGCGGAATGCTCCGGGCGGCCAAGCCCTTTCTTCGGCTTATTCCATATCTCTATCATCTTTCCCTCATGGAGGATTCTTCGATCCCAAGCCTGTCCCAGTTCAGTCAGCGTCTTCATGCTGCGCAGGGAAGGCAGAACCAGTCCCTCGTAAACCGCTTCCAACTGCAGAGGGGAACCAGGCCAATCAGTAATATCGATATTATCAACGGAATAGGCCTCGGCGAAGACGGTGCCCAGAACGTTCTCGCGGAGCATGGCCTGCGCGCCCTCTAGATCTTCCGCGTCCTTGAGGACCGTATCGATATGATCGAGGGCCTTTGACCACATTTCATCCCTCTTCTTGGGCTCAGAAGCGGCCTCGAGCGTGAGAAGGAGCCAGTTCAATTGATGCCGGAGGGCGCGGCGAAAAGCTGGGCTATCCGAACGCTCCTTATGGCGCCTCTTCCAATCACGAAACTCACTTCCACTCTTCTGTTCTTCCTCGAACTTCACTTTCTCCGTGCAATTTACAAAGAGGGCGTATGCGGCAGAGTCACTTTGGATTGCGGATCGAAATGCGGAATGGGCAGTAGTATAGCGGGCCCCAATAGTCTTTTGAGAGCCTTCTTTGAGAGTCTTAATCTTCTCCAGAAGAAGCTGAACGTCGAGCGCACTCAGCTTCTCCGGCTCACCGTAGAGAGGGGCACAAAATACTAGAAGCAACAGAAAGGCGGAAAATCTCGACATGGCTAAAAAAAGAATGTTGCTCGACCCTCAACCAATTAAAGCAACGGATCAAAGGGAATTTACAAAGACTTGCCCAACTTCCCCTATTTTGGGGCAACCTAATGATGGGTAAAAGCCGGTGCAACCGTGAGAAGCCGCCTCCACGACTACCCCGTGAGCACTATCATGAACAGCCCACCAGTGTCCCACAACGCCCCCTCGGGTGGGTTTAGTCGCTCTCCCATTCGTTGCGCCCATAGTTTAAGCCACAGACCAGCTCCACTACAACAACTGCGTGTCATTAAAGCAGCATCCTCCTCTCCCGGCCTTAACCTCAAATCACCCGTCCCATAACAAAGCATCAGACGGAGACCGGACTCCCTTCTGAAGAGAACGTCTTCGCCTCTATCCAGTTGTCTTGCGTAACCTCCCACAAGCCCTCATAAAAAAAATACTGTAGAACATCGGAATAAGGCCAAAGCACACTCCAATGATCAAATCTGCTTCCAGCATTGGGCTCTCCAAATGTTCCGGAACGCCAACAAGAGGCAGGGGGTATGTTCCATCACTCCAGGCGTAGGCGAGAGCTGTCAGGCCGACGGAAAGAACTAGCCATCCCAGGCGCGCAATTGATCTTGGCGCCCTCCTACGAGTTGCGCGAATGGCTATTCCGAAGGAGACAGCCCATAGAGAGGCCCCGATTGCTGGTGTGAGCAAGAGCACCAGGATGAACCCCACCCCACCTCCTATCACCATGGGGACCCAAAAAGTGCTGAGAATATTTTTGAGAGCCCCGAGGGGAAATGCCGTGCCATCTGAGCGCGCCTTGTGCAAGACCAGCAGACTCGAGTAAAGTGCCACGAGAAGCAGGGCCACCAGCCAGCAAACTGTCCAAGCGATTTCCGAGATACCCGTTGTTGCAACCGTTCCCTTATCGAGATCCGACATTTCGCGGAGAAAAAGAACGGAAGAGAGTATCAGCACGAGGCTTCCTCCACCCAGCAGGGCCAACCGAAGAACGACAAAGTCGGCGGACACCCGTCCCTGCGAGGATCCCGGTGTCTGGTGGGCCTTAGCCTTACTTGTCACGGCAACTAGCGTACATTTTCACCCGAGAGATTCAAACAGACAGAGCCTTTACCAGAGGCGGCCATTCCCTTTTCGCGCCCCCAAGACTACAATTTAAGGGAAATTCCTTGCCAAGGAGGTCTCAATTGCCTACTTCCCCCGCCCCTTCCTCGCGCCGCCGCAGAACAATGGAGAGCCGAAGGGGAACAATACGCGGCGGGCCTCCCAACAAAAGAGCTTCTGTGAATCAACGGAAGACACCGAAATGATAAACGACCTAATAAAGGAAATGGTAGAGGCGGGAGTCCATTACGGACACCAGACCCGCAAGTGGAACCCAGGAATGCGCCCCTACCTGATGAGGGACAAAGGAGGCATTCATATTATCAACCTCGAGGAAACCGTTCGCTGCCTCGACAAGGCCTCGGACTTCATCTCCGGGCTGGCCGCCAAGAAGAGGAAGATTCTTTTTGTCGGCTGTAAACAGCAGGCTCAGCAGGCAGTCAGCGAAGCAGCTCAGGCCGCTGGACAATTTTACGTCAACCACCGGTGGCTGGGTGGCACTCTGACAAACCTGACCACCATCCGGCAATCTGTTGAACGTCTGAAATATCTCGAGGGTATCGAGAAGGCCCCGGAGTATAAGGCCATGTCAAAGAAAGAGCTGGCCGCTTTGAACCGCGAAAGAAACAAACTTCTTCGAAACCTTCAGGGCATTCGCGAAATGGATAAGCCGCCCCAGGCGGTCGTTATTGTCGACACCGCCAAGGAATCCATCGCAGTCGCCGAAGCCCGGCGGCTCAAGATTCCGATTGTAGGAATCATTGATACCAATGGGGACCCCAGCGTCATCGATTACCCCATTCCTGCAAACGACGACTCGATCCGCTCAGTGCGGATAATCTTGCAGAACCTTGTCGACTCCATCGTGGTTGCCAGCAAGGGCTAGAGCGCGTCCCTTTCAGGCAGAAGCTATATCCAGCTCCCGCCCTAAAGGGCTCATCTGAACCGATCAACACCAAGCTTACCACCCCAATGTCTATTACCGCCTCTCAAGTTAAGGAACTCCGCGACCGCACCAATGCAGGCATGATGGAGTGCAAGAAAGCACTGCAGGAAACTGATGGAGATATCGAGGCTGCCATTAAAAAGCTGCGGGAAGCCGGGGCTATCAAGGCCGCCAAGAAGGCGGATCGCTCCGCTAAGGAAGGCATCGTTGCCGCACAAATTGAACCGGATGCCAAGCATGGCATCCTTGCAGAGATCAACTGCGAGACCGACTTCGTAGCCAAGAACGACAACTTTCAGGCATTTGTCGCGGAGCTTGTCAGCGCCGTCGCGGAGTCGGGAGCCACCGATGTGGAGGCCGCTCACGCGCTTCCGCATGCCGACGGCAGTATCGAGGACTTCGTAAAGTCCAAGGTGATTGAACTTGGAGAGAACCTGCAGTTCCGCCGGATGACACGCTACGATATGGAGGGATCAGGATTGGTCGGTTCCTATATCCACCTCGGAGGCAAGGTCGGGGTCATGCTGGAAGTCGGCTGCGAAAACGACGATACCGTGTCAAACGATGACTTTCGGGCCCTCGTCAAGGACCTGACCCTACACATTGCCGCACTTTCTCCTGCAGGGATCAACCGCGACGATATTCCCACCGAACTCGTTGAGTCGGAGAAGGAAATTGCCCGGAAGGAGCTGGAAGCCCGGGGAGTACCCGCAGAACGTATCGACGGGGCCGCCCAGGGAAAACTTGGCAAATTCTACGCCGAGCGGTGCCTGCTAGAGCAATCTTTCGTTAAGGACCCAGACGTTTCTGTAGGAGCACTCCTTGAGACGACGGGAAAGTCACTTGGTGATACCCTGTCAATTCGTCGGTTTGTGCGTTACGCGCTAGGCGAGTAACGCTCGCCCAACTCACACTCTTTTATGCAAACCTCGCGTTTACTCGCGGGGTTTTTGTTCTCCATCGGGCTCGCTCGCTTTCCCCGAAACCCAAAATAATTCTGGCCTTCCCCGCTCCGCACCCTTAGGCGCTTAACTGTGATCCCCAAAGTGCTTTCTCCTCTGTTGGTTCTCCTCCTCTGGCTCACTTCTGGAAATGCCCTTCAGGCAGGTAAGCTCTCTTTTTCGAATGGCCGCTTCTCCGTCGAGATTCCCGCCGGATGGAAGCAATCTTCAATAAAGGGAGAAAGCTCCGCGCTATTGCAATTCGATGCCCCGGGCGGCTCAGGTTCTTTTTCCGCCTACCAACTCCCGGTAGTGAAAGAGAGAAAGGCCGACCTTGAGGGGACCCTCACGGCATGGATCAGAGCGTTTGAAAAGGCTGGGCTGAAGCTAAGTGCCAAGGTCCAATCGCAAAAGCAGGAGAACTTCGACGGCAAACCTGCAATCTTCGGAGTGGTTCCCGTAGAAGCAACTGCCCAGGGCGTGGCCGTCAGATTTACCTATTATCTTGTCCTCATCGATGCGAAGGATTCTGTGATCCTCATGCAGGCGGCTCTTCCCCGGCCCCTCACCCCAGAGCTCCAAAAAGACGCGCTCTCGATCATCCAGTCCTTCCGGGAAAAATCTCCTGGATCCTGACCCTATCCCTCGGACGACAACGATTTCGCACGTACCCAGCCGCTCTCCATCTCCTCCAGGCTGGCATCCTTAAGCGAGTTGCCTCTTGCAAGCAGTTCTCTCTCCATCACCGCGAACCGGCCCTCGAATTTTACATTCGTGCCCTCTAGGGCAGCTTCGGGATCGACCCCCAGTTTGCGGGCCAGGTTCACAACAGAGAAAAGTAAATCCCCCACTTCGGCCTCGAGAGCAGGCGTTGCCACCTCTCCATTAGTGGGCAACTCATCCTTTACCTCCTTTAGCTCTTCATCGATTTTAGCCACAACCCCCACAAGGTCCGGCCAGTCGAAGCCCACCTTCCCGGCCTTTTTCTGGAGCTTTCCCGCCCGCAGGACAGCAGGGAGGCCCTTGCCCACCCCATGAAGATAAGGCTTCGCCTCATCCCCTTTTTCCTCACGCTTGATCTCTTCCCACCGGTTCAGAACCGCCCCGGTATCCTCGGCTTCGCCGTCGGAATAGACATGAGGATGACGCCGCACCAGCTTATCGCAAATCCCCCTCGCGATATCATCAAGGTTGTATCTCCCCTCCTCCTCAGCGAGCTCACCATGAAACACCACTTGTAGAAGCAGGTCTCCCAGTTCTTCCTCCAGATGCACCCAGTCTTCACGCCGGATCGCATCGACAGTTTCATACGTTTCCTCGATTAAATTTGAAATGAGACTGGCGTGAGACTGCTCCGCATCCCAGGGGCACCCCCCCGGAGCCCGCAGCCTATGCATGATGGATCGCAGCCTCTCCATCTGACGCCCGGGAACCGCGCAATTGATCATCTCCTCATCCGTCACATGGGGAGTGAAGGCGAAACCAGAGCGAAAAGAGAGCCTTAAAAAATATTGCCCCAACTCACAGGCCGCTCCCTGCCGACGACTTCCCTCGCTACTTATTTATTTCCTGAATCGCTAAGAAACTTTCTCTCCTCTTCCGTGAGAGACTGCAGACCATGGGCATTGATCTTATCAAGAATCCGGTCAACGTCGACGTCTTCTCCCCCGCGGTCCTTGATTCTTGGCCCCAGCTTACGGGTGTAGCTCTTTTTCTCTTTTGTAATACGAATTCCAAAGCCTCCTCGTTTCCTTGAGGGTCCACCCTGGGAGCGTGCAAGGTTCTGAAGAAATTGGCGGAGCATGGGAATTTTCCACATGAGAAACCCGGCCAGCGCCCCTCCAAGATGCCCGGCCTCTCCCCCTGCATTCCTCCCTCCGGAAAGAACCACGAATACGCCCCAGGCGAGTATGATAATGGCAAGAAGCCGCATAGTGAGAGTCACAGGGGGGAAAAGGAGCTGAACCCGCATATCCGGCGCGATCAGCGCCGCCATAGCCAGAATGCCAAAGATTCCACCCGATGCTCCCACCACGCCAACATCCGAGTAGGAAGAATTGCTGGAAACAAGAACAGCATAGCCCAGAGCACCAGCTCCGCCACAGAGCAGATAAAAGGCAAGAAAGGCCCGGCTTCGGAGCTGCTGCTCGACAAATGCGCCAAAAAAATAAATCGCAATGGAATTGAAGAGGAGATGCCCAAAATCTCCATGAAGAAACTGGAACGTGATGAACCTCCAGATCTGAAAGCCCAGAATACCTTTTTCGACCGTAAAGCAGCCCATTGCTTGAAATGCGCCCCTCAGATCGAGCAAAAGTCCTAGGACGAACACTCCCAGATTGACGATCAGAAGCCACTTTACGACCGGAGCTCCGGCAAGACGGCTAGGAGGACGTCCGCCACCCTCCCTGAAATACTCTCTATCAGCATAGCCCATCTCCCTTCTCTCCTACCATTGCCCGACACCTTTCTCAAGCGAAGCAGTCCTCATTACGAATCCGTCGTCAACAAACTCTCCTTTTACCCCGCAAGCACCTCCCCTCTCCTCAAGTTTTTTATTCCCCGATCTCACTGCATCTCACAGTCTCACGAATTGTTATGAAATTCGCGGGGCCCATCCTCTTCCTCATTTTATGCAGTCCATTATTCGCCGGCGGCGCCCAACTTACCGAGGCCGAGGTGAAATTCGCGTCAGATCATCCCAGGACCACCTACCGCGAGGTTCGTGACATCACCGCGATGGCAGAGGCACTTCGCCGGGAACTGTCTCTTAGAAACAGTTACTCCTTTTCCCGTGGATGGTGGGTCTGGGACCGCCTTCGTGCACGCTACATCGACGGAGGGCGCCGCGATCGGAATGAACTATTAATTCTCCAAGCTGTGTTCCGCGCCCTGATTCTCGACTGGCATGCCAAACTTGAGAAACAAGGAGAGGAAGAGCTCATGTTCATCTTCTTTGTCACCACCGCTCCGGGCAGCAAGGTGGAGCGAAAACTGCCAGACGGAGCAACCCTGAAGAGGGACTATCATGGGGGTGGGTATCACGGTGGCTGGGGCGGTGGCGCCAGAATGCGGATCTACGAGGAACTCGTCCGGCAGAAGATGCTCACAGCAGAGGAACAGGCTCGATTCAAGAAGATCGTTTACCAGAGTATGAGCCGCCGCTTCCTCGACTTTAGCAAGGGCTCGCAGTCGGCAGACAATCACTCCTTTGGAAATGCCGGGGGCATTGCGATGGCCTTGAAACTCTTCCCCGAAGCCCCGCAGGCGCAGGAGGCGCGCGCATGGATCGCTCGAATCTGGAAGCATCTCGCTGATTTTGGCGATTGGACGGAATGGAACTATTTCCCCTACGGACCAATCTTCCTTCATGGGATGATCGATATCGCCGAGTCCATGGGCTGGATCGAAACGGAGGCCGAGTTGATTCACGCAGTAGGAAAACGCGTGTTGGGATTCATCCATGGAGGGGGTCTCCGGGGGGGACCCAACTGTGGCAGTGCAGTGTTTTCAGACCGCGCTGCTCTCTATCGTGATCCATGGAACCTCGGCAACTACCGGGTTGAAAGCCCCGGACGGGACGGCCATTTCTGGTATCGGCTCGCCCAACATTACCGCAATGGCCATTATCTATGGGCAGCAACGCAGAGTGTATTCGGTGGAGATCCGATGGAATCCCCTGGAATAGACGCCCTTAAAGCCGCCTACACTGTGCGCTTCGGCTGGTTCCAGCAGAGGTCTATTCACCCCGAGGTCCCGGAGGACACCTCCCGTATTGGACTGCTTAGTGCCCTTAAATACAAAATCCCGGAGCGTCTTTACCTTGGAGCCAACCGTAAGGCTGGAACGCCCTTTGCCTCCTATTTCCTTTATCCAAAAAAAGACCAGCACCTCGATAGCCTCTCGGGGCAGCTTTACGAATACGTTGCTAATGGAGCCAAGTTTCTCCACAGCTCCGGCAAATACAGTATGCTTGGAAAAGGTGGCGGTACTGGAGAAGAAAGCCTCGATGTTCTTCTCGTCATGCAGGGGAAGAATTCTTTCCCACTTCACCCTGACCGGGCCGAAGGAGGCGACTTTATTCGAAAGGGAGCCATCCATCTGATCCCCTCAGCACTAACCGTAGGAAGCAATGCGCACGGTGACTCCTACGGCCAAGTTGGGTGGGAAAACTACTACGGAAAAGGCAGCACGTGGATTCGCCGTACTGTCCTGACCAGGGAGGGTTTTCTGATCGTATCGGACACCTACATTCCTTCTTCCCAAATTGGAGCTGACTACCTTAGCGGTCCGATATGGCATCTGGCGCGTGAGGACGGTCAGAAGGATGGCCCGCGGAAGGAATCGTGGTTCGATGCCCCTGCCTTTGAACACGCCTGGTGGCAGAAATCCCGGCAGCGTATTCGACTTACCCTGCACCCCAGCAAGGATCTCAAATTCGGCCAGATTCGCCAGAAAGCCTCCCAAGACCTCGATCCTAACATCACTTCATACGCCTACCGCCCGGTCACACCGGGGAAGCCTGCCCGCTTTCTTAGCGTTTTCACCCCCTACCCCGCCGGCACCCTCCCTCCGGAGATCGACACGGCCATCTCGGACCAAGGGGCCTGCTCAGCCTTATTTACTGATATGAGGGTTCATATTACCCCTGGCGGAGAGTGGCGTGTCACTAGGACCAAGAGACAGAATTGAGTGCCCCCGGACCAAGAAAAATCAATCACCGGCGGTCCTGATCAAGTCGGCCAGCGCCTGTTCCTCGCGCTCACTCAGAAAAAACCATATCCTGCTTTCCAGCCTCTGAGCCGCCAATGCGATCCCCGTATCAGGACATGTCCAACAGTCTGCAGCCACCCGCCACCCGCGAGGAGCGTTCTTGATCGGCATGGTGGGAACCACGAATACATGAACAGGAATATCTTCAACCTCGAAACAGAGGTGGGCGGCACGAGCCTCTCCGATCATGGACACCCTGCATCCCAACAGGTTCCCTTCAGCAATCTCACGGGGAAGAACCCGAAAATCAAACCGAGGCCCTCCCCGGAGCTCCAGCCAATCCTGATAGCTATACAGGTCGTTGCCCTGAAGCTCGAAAGGCAGGTCTTCACTGATCGCGGCAAGGGCCTCCTGACTGAGGTCTCGTAATGTGATCACCTCCTTCCCGCTAGCCACGGGTTCAGAGTTAATCGATGTCAACTCGAAGGCAGCAAAGGCAGCCACCACAAGCAACCCAGCCAGAAAAACCACCTTCACCATTCCTTCTCTCCGCTTCCCGGAACTACTAAAGCTCAGCGAGCATGCGGGGCTGGTAAGACCACTCGCTGTCCCTGCGATCTCGACCTTCAACACCGTCATCTGCTTCTCATCAGTTGCCCCAACCTGCACAGGAGCCCGCACCTCTCGGAGGCCAGCCTGATCCGCCGCAAGGTCTTCGGAAGAAGCTCTCGGCCCTTTCTCCAAGCTGACTGCAGCCAGAATGTCTTCCGGCAGGAACGCGGGAACCGGGACATCCTCAAAAGTTGCTGCGATCGCGGCGTCCCGCTTGCGCTCAGCTGACAGCCACACCCCGAGGGCTACATCCTCTGCGGCAACGCCCAAGGCTTCCTCAAAATCCGTACTCCCTTGGTCCGCTCCATCAGGACGAAGACTCTGAAGAATGAAGCGTGCCTGCTCCCTATCCATTCTTCCCTCCTCTGGCTCTTTCCTGAAGCTGATCCTTACCTCTGGCAATTCGCGACATCACGGTGCCGATCGGAAGGTCAAGAATAGTAGCTATCTCTCTGTAATTATGTCGCTGAAGATAGAATAATGTCAGGGTAGGAAGCAGGTCGGCATCGAGAGAACCAAGCGGTTCTACCAGGTCCCCCGGCACTCTCGGAACTACAGCGGGGGAGAGCATCGCCTTTCCGACATTATCAACTCTCGAGCCAAAACGGCCTAAGTGTTCCCGGTAAAGAGTTGAGAAGAGCCCCTCATTTGGCTTCACGCACTTTACCCCTTCTCCTTCCTGTCGACTCCAGATCACGAACGTCCGGGTTACTAGCTCCACAGCCCGGTCCAGGTCCCGCACAAGCGAAAGAGCAAACCTGTACAAGGGTTGATTGTAGGCGTCGACGAGCTCCTCGAATTGGTTCATACCTCCACAGGCTTTGACTCTCTGCTTCTCTAAATTGCGGAAAGGGCTCACCGTTTACACATTCTGCGATTAGCAGCAGATGCAAAGATTCAGAGCCCTTTAACGCCCTTTAGGGGGACAAGTTGGCCCGGATAGAGGCGCGAAGCAATCTGCATTCCTTCTTCCCCCCGGCAAGTCTCCCTGCTTCACTTCTGCCCTGACGACATGCGCACTCTCCATCTTACTCTCGCCCTCGCACTGCTCTCGGCTGCTTCTATTTCCGCCGACATTAAGATTAGTCTTAAACAGGAGAACACAAACCTGAAGGTGCTCGTCAACGGGAAACTCTTCACCGAATATCACGGAGATACCCGCGTTCCATGCCTCTACCCCCTGATGAGCCCCTCCGGCACCCATCTCACAAGGCAGTATCCCTTCGTGAAGGAAGTCGCAGGGGAGAAATCAGATCACCCTCATCATACCGGTTTCTGGTTCACCCACGGAAATGTGAATGGCCATGACTTCTGGCATAAGGACGATTGCAAGATCGTGACACGTAGTGTTGGCGAGACCAAGGTAAGCTCAAGTAAAGATCAGGCCGCCGTTAGCTTTACCACTGAGCTCGCCTGGGAAGCAAAAGGGAATCCTATCATCCTGGAGAAACGCCGCTATGACGTCACACTTACAGCAACTGCCCGCTACATTGATGTCACCTCCACCATGAAGCCCGCTGAGGGCAAGGTGACCTTTGGGGATACCAAGGAAGGGAGTTTCGCCATTCGGACCGCTCCGTCCCTGAGGCTCGTAGGAGAAGTCGCAAAGGGGAAGATCACCAATAGCGAGGGCACAAAGGATAATGACGCATGGGGGAAGAGGGCCCGTTGGGTTGCTTACCACGGCCCCGACTCAGCCGGCGCCGCTCAAGTGATTGCCATTCTTGATCATAACAAGAATCTGCGCCACCCCACGTGGTGGCATGCCAGAAACTATGGTCTGCTTACCGCAAACCCCTTTGGGGTTCGGGCCTTCCGCGACAAGTCTCAAAAGGGAAGCGGAGACTTCCACCTCAACAAAGGCGAGTCTCTGACACAGCGTTATCGGCTCCTTCTTCACGAAGGGACCCTGGAGAGCGCGAAGGTTGAGGAGGCCTGGAGATCATTTACCGCAGGCAACTAACCTTCTCAGGCCCCTTGGACTCGGCGCCACTTCGTCAGAAGCGCCACGGTCCACTGGAACTTCCTCGCTGTCTCCCTGATCAGAAAGGGTTCATCGTGCTCCTCCAGGAGCTCGAAGGTTGGAGAGAGCTTGTCTTTGAGCCAGCCCAGAGTAGACCCCGTCGGCCAGTGATTCCTGGGGGTAAACTCCTCTAGCCAGGTGCAGGGCGTGGTTAGAACCAGCTCTCCACCCAATCTGACCAGTTCGGGCAGGCGCGCCAGCAGGCAGGCGGGATCCTGCAGACGGCATAGGAGATTGGCGGCTAGAACTCGGTCAAAGTCTCCAAGATCTCTCCTGAGATCCATCGCATCCCCCTGCTCGAACTTGATGCAGTCGGGCCGGGCTTCTGAAGGAGCCTCAACAAAAATAGAATCTAACAGGCTCCCCTCATCAAGCCGGGACACCTGACATCCTCCACGCTTCTGCATTTCCTTCCCCGCCTCCACAAAGGAATGGGAGTAGTCGATGGCAACAACCTCTCCGGCCTCCCGAGACATCTCAAACGCAGAGCGACCTACCGCACAACCGAGATCCAGAGCCCTGTCCGCCGGCCCGGGTGAAAAACGTTCAACAATCCTTTTGGGAAATTCGTGAGCCTGGTCCGGGCCTCCCGCCCAGTTATGAATCTGTTCCGGCCTCCCATAGTGAAAGAGCAGGTATTCATCCCTCAGACGCTCTGACTCGTAAACGTTCACCATCGTTGTTCAAATTCACATGTTTCCCACACCGGATTTCAATGGACCGGGTCGGCTCCCCCTGCAGGAGCATCAGTTTCATCGTAGTAGAAGTCATCCGGGTCAAATTTGGGCACCGAGATATTGAACAGCTTGAGCTTCCCAATTCCCCGGTGCCGGCACCCAGGTTTGATCATGACCGCTGAGAAGGGTTTTACCGGAATCAATTCCCCGTCCAACTCTAAGTGGCCCTTACCTTCGAGGACAACATAGATCTCTGTGGTCTTGCGATGGTAGTGGCTCGTTGGCTCCTCTGCGAGGTTCAACAGGTGCACGGAAGCAGGCCCGTCCTCACTAGCCGCGAATGCCCTCCGGACGACTCCACAGCAGCAATCCTGTTCGGTAAGGTCTCCAAAATTAACTTCCTCGTACCTTTTCATGGGCATCATCCGCCAGCCAGAGCCTCCATGATATACTTGCCTGGCCTGAAATCTTCAATGATCACATGCCATTCGCCCTCTCTCTTCAGCCGCACCTCTTTCAGGTTGAAATTGGGCGTTTTATGAGGAGCAAAAAGAATGTCATCGTGAGTGCTGTTCTCGTGCTTCTTGAACATTTCCGGCACGATATCACCACCAAGGTGATCATCTCTTCCCGTGGCGAGGTGACAGGTTCCTAGCACCTTTTCATCCTGAATATCTTGGTAAGAGACTGGCAGAACTTGCGTCCCAAACCCAAGTTCTCCCAGGGTTCCCGTCATAGGGTCGTCCGCGAGACGCCTGTTGTGTTGGTCAATGGTATCCTGGCTCCCCTCAATCAGGGTCGCTTTGACGACATCCCGGTTCACCACATCGAGAATTCCAAGGGTGCCATCTTCATACTTCATGGGGAACTGGCCCTGGGCATCCTGTGGCACGAAATACACCTCCCCTGCGGGCAGATTCGCAATATCCGGGGTTGTTCCCTTACACAACCCGTGGGACTTCTGGGCCTCCTGCCCTCCAAGGTCAAGGGAGGCCTCAAGAACACGCCCATCCTCGAGGCCGAACTCAATCTCAACTTTTTCAGCACCGGTCATCGACAGGCGGATACGCTCGGCATCCGCTGACACCTCATCGTAGTCAACCGCCAGTCCAGAGCTGAGAATGATTTCATTCATCCCGTGCATGGTTGCTCCCCTGAATCCATACTCTTTGCATTTGGCAGTGAGAGGCGCCGTTGCAGAGTACGTAGAAACGCAGAGAATCAGATCGTAGTTCGTGTAGATATCCCGGTCGAGGGAGAGCTCCTCTCCGTCGGTGCTCCAGACCTCGTCGTCAAGGTCAAGATTCGACCCCTTGGTGCACTTGTAAGCAAACATTTCCCCTCCAGTCATCCCAAGTTGGTCCATGACCCCAGCGTGAAGTGTTTCATAGAAATACTTGTGAGCATTTTTCTGCACCTCGAAACCCTCCTGCTCGAGAAAGGTAAAGTTTCTTATCAGTTCCTGTGGCTCCTGAAAATCGGTGAGAATACAGACCCGGCACCCCTGCGTCGGTTCGAAAACAGTCGATAAGAGCCGCGCTGGGTCAAAGGGGGGAAACTTTCTCCTCGAGGGATTCTGTAAAATTGCCTCGTCAAGGTAGGACGGGAGCATTCGGGTGATGGATTGCATGGTATTTCACCCTACGAGCATTCGAAAACCGGGCAAGAGAAGAAGGAGACCACAAACCCCATTTTCTCTTCAGGAATCTCCTCCCTCCATCTCCATCCCCTTGTCCCTCAGCTCTTCAAGGACGCTGGTCATGTCCTTTAACCCCTCCCAAACCTCCCTCAGGACATACAACGGGGCCTGCTGGCGAACGGCCAATGCGATCGAATCGCTTGGGCGGGCATCGAGCTCAACTATCAGCTTCTCGCTGATTTCATTTTCTGCCTCAATAAACAGTCGCGCGAAAAATACGTCATTTTCAACCCTCACGATGACGACCCTCTGCACTACGGCCCCAAAGGCCCTGAGTGCATCATTGAAGAGATCATGGGTAAGAGGCCGCGGCGGCTTACGATCGGAAAGCGCATCATTGATGGAAGCCCCAATCGCTGGTTCGATGTAAAAGACGATCGACTTCTTTCCGTCACCCAGAAATACCGCACAACCTGCCTGCGTGGGCAAGAGAGCCACGGGGTCCACTTTCACTAGATCAGGCACGACGAAAGGTTACCGACGATCCAGGTTTCGGGCGAGGAACTTCCGTCTATTTTCGACATATTTTTCGGCCCACACCTTAACCCCAGCCTGCTCCTCGACACTCAATCGACGAACCACTTTTCCAGGAGAACCCAGCACAAGAGAACCCGGTGGAATCTCCGTGCCCATAGTGATCAGGGTGTTGGCTCCGATGATGCATCGGTCTCCAATGATTGCTCCATCAAGCACGATCGCTCCCATTCCCACGAGGACCTCATTTCCAATCTGGCAGGCATGGACAATGGCTCCATGGCCTACGGTGACGAGCTCCCCTAGATAACAGCCTTGGTTGCTCTCGACATGCAGAACCGCGTTATCTTGAACGTTTGACCGGGGGCCCACCTCGATTTCATGGATATCCCCCCGGAGGGTCGAATTATACCAGACACTCGCTTCCTCACCAATTTTCACTCTGCCGATGAGATCCGCACTCGATGCCACAAAGGCGCTCTCATCAATTTGTGGCCAGTGGTCCTCAAACGGCTCAATCATTTCTGGATCTTAAGAAGACCTGTCGAAAACCCAAGGAACGAAACCTTTAGAATTGTCCGGGAACACTCAGGGGAAAGACTGGTGGGACAAGAAAGAGAGAGGTCAAGCTGGTCAGGCCGGGGCCTTCCCTGCTAAGTGGAACTGTGGAATTGATTACTATCGCGCAGCTCAGGCAGACCGCCAATGAGACCCCCAAGGAGGCGTTTTTCTACGCCCAGATCCAGGACCGCTCGGACAAGACGACCAAAAGTGGTTCTCCCTACATGGAACTTACCCTCGCCGATGCTACCAGCAACTTTACCCTCAAGGTATGGAGCAACCACTCTCAATTCACAGAGCTGAGTGAACTCGCCTCCGGAGCCTCCATCCGGGCGGAGGGCCATTGGAGTCAGAATCAATACGGAATCGATGGCAAAAACTGGCGATTGCGCTCTCTCAACGAATCAGAAACCGAGGACTTCCTCCGAGGCGATCCCGCCACTGCGCGTAAACAGCAGGAAGACTGGGATCATATCATCACTACGTGCGCTGCACTGAAGGACCCTCGCCTGCTCGCACTGGCCAACAAGTTTCTCGAGGACTTTGGCGAGCGCTTCCGCCGCGCCGCCGCAGCTCGCCGTAACCACCACGCCCGCCGGGGCGGCCTCATCGAGCATGTGTCACAGATGATGCGCACGGCCTCTGCGATCTCCAGCGCCTACCCGGACCTCAACAAAGACCTTCTTCTCTCCGGTGTCCTTTTTCACGATTGTGGCAAGCTATGGGAAAACAACTACCCGGAAGCAGGATTTGCGCAAAACATCAACCTTCACGGCGAGATGATGGGGCACATTCCACTCGGTATTGAGCTGGTTAACAAGCTCTGGCGAGATCTTCTAGAATCGCCTCTTTCCAGCTCTTGGGGAACCCTCGACCCCCCCAGTGACCTCGTTCGCCTTCACCTTCTTCATCTCATTGCCAGCCACCATGGCACCCGCGAGTTTGGCTCACCGACTCTACCCTCAACACCAGAGGCCTTCGCCCTCCATTATATCGACAACCTCGATGCAAAATACGAAATGCTCGCCATGGCCTACGAGGCCCATAATGAGCTCGCCCCCGGCATTCTCGCCCGGCAATTTCCATTACCGGCTAACCCCATTACCCCCCTTCGACCCTTCGACTAACTCCCCTCACCAAGGCACGAAGCCGCGCCCTTTTTTAAATCCTCTCACCCGAATCGATCCGCTCCTGCACCTGTTGGAGAAGCACTTCCAGTTCGTTGGCCCGCCGCACAGTCGCCGCGTATTTTATCCCCACTCCAACCGCCCCGACGAGGCAACACAGCAAACCCACCCCTGCCAGTACGACCCCTCCAAAGACGTAGTAAAGTCCTTCCCATCCCGGCGAGGAGCTGATGCCGGCTGCTATCGCCGCAATCAGAGGGGCAAGAGTCAGACAGGAAGCTCCTACCGTAAGCGTGATCGTCGCCCAATTCTTGACCGCCCGCACCAGGAGAAAGGCCCCTACCAGAAACGGAATCTGGATCACGGCATAGCTAAGGCAGTGAATGAGAAATTCTGAACGCATCCGGTGATCTTGCCTCGGAGATGACGAGAGCGCGATCTAATTGCCGGCGTAGTTCTGGCGCCTCCTGAAGATCTCGTGCACGGCAGAGCCCTTATCCTGCTGCCTTCACCGCCGCTAAAACCTTCACCGCCTGCCACGTGGCATCCACATTGTGCACCCGGAAGATTTGGGCTCCCTCTGCCATCCCAGCGGCCAGAAGCCCGATCGTTCCGGCATCCCGCGCGACCGGGTCCTCAAGGCCCAGAACGTCCCCGATCACCGTCTTTCTTGAGACCGGCAGTAGAATCGGACGATTGAATTGGTGGAGGCGACCCAACTCGCGAATGAGAACCAGGTTGTCTGCTCGCTGTTTGGCAAAATCAATTCCCGGATCGAAGACAAGATGGTCCCCGGAAAGGCCCGCGGACGTGGCTAAGTTCATCTTCTCACCGAAAAATCGCTCCAGCTCGCCCATGATGTCCTCCCATTGCTGGCCGGTACGCTCCTCCTTGGGAGGACCCGCCGTGTGCATCACCAAAAGGGCCGCTCCATAATCCGCAGCGAGGCGGGCATTCTCGTCATCGGGCAACCCGCTCATGTCATTGATCAATTCTCCCCCAAGCTCCAACGCAACCTTGATCACTTCCGGCCGCCACGTATTCACGGAAAGCACCGGTGGCCACACCTGCTCAGAATCCCGAGGCTGCATCTTCGCGAGCGCCTCCTTCCATTTCCCGAGGACCCCCCGGAGCCGTTCGCATTCCTCCTCCACAGATATCGCAGCCCGGTTCGTCCGCGCACTTTCCGCCCCGACATCCACAATATCAGCTCCTGCTGCAACCTGAAGGCAGGCCTGATCGAGAGCCTCGGTGGCATCAAGCGTGCCGTCCCCTGAGAAAGAATCATCGTTCACATTAACAATCCCCATCAACAGCGAGCGCCTTGGAAATCTCAAGTTTCGCTCGGGGAGGCGCAGGTTCATATCGCTCGCGATGGTTATTTCTGACAAAGAGCCTTTTTCAAAGCCTTGATCATACAGAGAGGGAACGACCGTTGTCTCCGGCGTCAAGTTTCTCCAGAATCGGCAAGGCGCTCTCTGCCCACTGCTGGGGGTCCGGGCACTCGGATGCGCCCTCACCCCATACGGTTCTGAGCATATCCGTATCGATGACTCCAGGGTTGAATGCTACTGCTGCGAGATTCTCAGGCAACTCGCTGGACAGCGCCTGATTCATCCCCTCAATCGCCCACTTGGTCGCGCAGTAAGGAGCGACCTCTGGCGAGGTAGACCGGCCCCACCCGGAACTGAAATTCACGATCACCCCCTTGTTCTGGTCGATCATGATCGGAACTGCGTGACGCAAAACATTGGCTACCCCTTTGATGTTCACATCAATCACCTGCTCGAATTCAGCACTCTCAATCTCCCAGAGCGGAGCCGGCTCATGGATGAGAGCCGCATTATTGAGGAGAAGCCGTGGCGGCCCAACCTCGCGCAGGGCAGCCCCGCAGAAGGCTTTCACCTCGTCTTCTTCCACCACATCAACCGAAGCGAAAAAGTGCCCCTCTCCCAGGCGCTCTGCCACCTCCTTCACGGCGCCGGCACTCCTCGCCAGCCCGGCAACAACCCACCCTCTTTCAGCAAGGCCAAGAGCCATTGCCCGCCCCAACCCTCGGGAGCACCCCGTAATCCATGCAACTCTCTGATCGAGCATGGCGCACGATTAGAGCCTGTTCCTCTGCCTCACGAGACAATTCTGCCTTCCCGTGGCAGTTGGAAGGCTCGGCGGAAATGAAGCGAATCCCGGTTTGCCCTTATCACCACACACTCCCACGCCTATAGGAGGGCATGTCTGAGCAGAAAAGAAAACGCTCTTGGTGGAAATGGCTTCTTTCTCTGACAGTTCTGGCACTCCTGACTCCCGTTATTGTTCTCCTTGTCTTCAAGGCCAGCACCGAGAACGCCTGGGAGCAATACGAGGCCGCGTGGCACTCTCGTGATCCGTTCTCTGTAAGCCATTACCTGCCCGCTCATGTCCCGAAATCGCAGAATCTCGCCTTCCACCCCCTCTTCGAGAATCTCGAAAAGAGCGGCTCTCCCGCACACACTTGGTTTGCCTCATTTCGTGCAAACCCGGCCTGCCCCGGGGCCCAAGATGACTTCAGGGCCAATCCCGCCACCATGCAGCGGTCTGATCTATCCAAAATCGCCTCGGTAGCTCTCTTAGACTCGAAGAAGGAACGTGTTGCCGAACTCGTTCGCCTCAATCAACCCGTGAGCGACCAACTCGACCAACTCTCGGAGGCCCTTGCCCAGCGGCCACACTACCACGTCCCACACCCATGGCATGACGCCTTCCTTTTGTTAGAGACGGAGAGCTCTGGGCTGCAGATCCTGAGTGCAGCCCATGGCTATCTCCTTCGCGCAACCCTGAATCTCCATTCCGAGAACCCATCGGGAGCAGCTGCCGATATCACGAGCTCCCTTCGCCTCTCCTCCGCAGTGGGACAGGATCCCTTACTGATGAACCTCCTCGCTGAATGCAAACTTCGCTCACTCGCTCTCAGCGCTCTATGGGACGGCCTCGCAGGTAATAGCTGGAATGAAGAAAACCTTCGAAAGTTAGGCAAGGAACTCTCGACCATTCCCCCAGCACGCGACCGACTTCTTAAAGTCATCCGAGTATCCCGAGCACAAGTTCTAGGGCTTATTGATCGACTCCAGGATTTCTCCACGGGAGGCGGCAGTGGGAAGGCCCCCGCCCTCACTCGTTGTTTTCTCGCTGCGAATCGACTTTCCTACTGCCGGGATCTCCAGGAATGCATTCTGGCCCCTGGAGGAAAGCTCGCCCAGCAAGCTACCCGTTCCGGCATCAGGCATTATGAGGAACGACTTCAGAGCCGGGCACAAGGGCTCTCGAAATATATCAACGCCCCAAGCTTGATGATGGCTCCCGTTTTCAGCGGCCCGTTCTCCAGTATCCTTGAATCGGACGGAGCCATCCTCGCCGCACGCTGGGCTATCGAGATTGAGCTTCATCGCGTGATCCATGGATCTTACCCCCCTACGCTGGAAGACTTGACGCCCACAGCGGTGAAAACTCGGGGGGCGGCCGGAACAAAGGGACAAAAGGTCGTCTATCAGCTGAAAAAGGATGGAACCCCGGTGATCTCAATCGAGTGGCCGGCTGGCACCGGGCCCGCAAAAGACACAGTATGGAGCTACCCGACCTCAAATCCCTGAACTTTTCCAGACTGACCTGGCCCTCCCCCCGAACTTGATTTTGTAGGTTTTGGTGATCCCGGGGCCTCGAAATTCCTTGACCGGCTGCCGAATCACCGCTTTCCTCCCCGCCCCGCAACCCAGATCCCCCTACACAATGTCACGAGTCTGCAGCATTAGAGGTTCCCGCGTCCGCATGGGGCGTAGAATCCACCGTTCCGGATTGGCCAAGAAAAAGGGCGGTATCGGTCGTCACGTGACGAAAACGGTGAAGCGCTCCGTGTCGCCAAACTTGAAGACCAAGAGGGTCTGGGTCCCGGAACTCGGGCGCTACGTGAAGGTAAAGGCAAGCTGCAAGGCCTTCAAGACCATCAACAAGAATGGCGCCTACTCCACCCTCAAGAAGGCTGGATTGATCAAGTAGAGGCCACCTGTCCCACTTCTCTCGAGGGACAATACGCCTCCCTAATCGGCTCTTTCATTCTCCTACCTCGCAGACGGTAAGGATGGCATCCCGCATTCCGTGGATCTTCTTCTTGTCAGCAGGAACGATGGCTGCAAGGCAGCCCCCCAGCTTAATGCCTCCCTCTTCGTCAACGAAGTAGTAGGGACAGAGCCTCGCTCGACCCCTCATCATTTTCCGAGAACCAGTCACGGGGTCGAAGTAGGGGTGCTCCAATAGTTTTGCCTCTCTGAATTCCTGTAGAAGATGCGGTTGGGTTTCAAATCCCTCGCACGCCGCACTCAGGGCTTCAACCCACTCTTCCCGGGAGACGTCGTGACCAATCACCACTCCCCGGCTACCCCAGGCGAGTTCACTGAAACCGCTAACCTTGAGAACCAGCCTCCGCTGTTTTTGGCTGAAATCTCCCAACTGCTGCCACGAGTGCACCTCGAGACGGGGCAGGCTCGCGTGAGGGGGCAGCGGGATAGGGTCGACAACCCAACCGTAAGGCACGAGCTCCCTGATCCTCTGCAAATGGCTCCCCCTCATCTCTGCATCCCATACCTCTCGCAAACTCGGCGACCAGAGGAGGGCCAACCAGAGTTTTTCCTCAAAGTGAGGCTTGCAAGGTGGAGTAAGATTCCGATACCTCGAAAGGGAGGACAGAGCAGGAATTGCCTCCCAGTCAAATAGCTCAAAGAACCGGTAAAGTTTGTCCGATGAGTCGCTTTCCTGAAACGCCTCTGCCGATGCAATTCCCCAAGGTCCCTCTGCGGCCTCGTTAAGAGACTTAACCAGCCATTCCATTTCGGGGCGGTAATCTACAGACTCTTCCGAAATAAGAACCTCTCCGCCACTCGGCATGAGAGAGCGGAAACCCTCTACCATTCCCGCCGCCCCACCCAGTAGGCTGTAGCCCTCTGCTCCATAGCGCTGCGACAGCCATCCTGTGATTCCCATTCCCCCCGGCACTGCGTCTAATTCCGTTAGGGCAAATCCATTTTCAGTCACCAGCAGATCGGGGCGGATAACCCGGGGGGCCATATCTCGCAAATCCTCAGACTGCTGAGCCTTTACCAACCACTCAGGCTTGCCGCTATCCAGTAATTCGGCAATCCAGCTTGGTAAGCTACCCTTTACACTCCGCCGATAAATTCGATCGCACCCCTGCTGAAACATCCGCAGGGGATGGCCCAGCCGCTCCAACTGAGAAACTTCCGCGGGAGCCAGCCTCAAAGGCTTAGGCGAAAAGAGCCAGCCACGGTCGTCACGGAAGCCCACCGCTCCGGCATCACTCATGAAGTCATCAAGACCCAGCCCCATCGGGGAGCAATCTGACCGAGGACCGGCTAGGACTGCAAACAGGAAAGCCTGCTCATGCAAGTCCCATGGATCGGCGAGGACCCTAGCTTAGCTCCCGCAATCCCTCTCTGATAAGGTCCTCAGCAGCCATTCCGGGATCTTTTTCCAAAACCACTTTTATTGCTTTCCGGGCATCCGCCTGTTTGAACCCAAGCGCGAGGAGCGCGAGTTCCGCGTCCCGAGACGCAACCCCTGCCTCGTTCCCCCCCCCTTCTACTTGCCAAGTCTCGGCGACCCCCACCTTGTCCTTAAGCTCAAGAATGATGCGCTCCGCGGTCTTCTTCCCGAGTCCTTTTATTGCCGCGAGCGCCTTTGCGTCCTCATCGACGACAGCCTGCTTGAAACGCTCGACGGCCATGCCACTTAGAACTGCCATCGCGATAGTTGGCCCTATGCCACTGACCCGGTCTACCAGCAGGAGAAAAATGTCCCTCTCTTCCTGACTCGAAAATCCATAGAGGGTATGGGCGTTTTCACGGACATGGAGGTGGGTCAGGAGGGTAATTTCCTGACCTTGCCTCGGATTCAGGCGGTCGAAGGACGAAATCGGAACAAGGACCTGATAGCCCACTCCGGCAACATCCACCACCAACCGGCTGGGAAGAGCCTCTACCACCTCGCCTCGCAAACGCGCGATCACATGAATACCCTTAGGGCTCCAAAATAGGCCCTCCAAGCCAAAACCCCGAAGAAAACGAGACTCCCTAAGCTTTATTTCTAATATAAATGAACATTTTACTTGTAAGGAATTTGAAAAAAATATGAGCTACTTCCTTTTTCGTATCGCATTTTTGCCCAATCGCTGCTAAAATATCCTCGCTATGGCTACCACAAAAAGAACGCGATTTTCACGTCGGCTCCCTGATCACGTCACTGACGAATTGGTGAATGTGCTCGGAGATGACGACAAGTTCTTCGGCTTTAACGACCTTTTTGAGCTGGTTTATGATCGGCTGAAGGAGCGAAATGCGGTGAGCGGCGGCGAAGAAATGCTCCGGCTCCGCGCTTACGAGAAGCTGCAAAACCTTGTCACCCGCGGTCTCGTCGAGAAAAGCGGGAAGGAATACAAAGGCCTTGATCGTATCGAGGAGGCCCACAGCGACAATATTGCTGCCCAGCAGCAGCAGCAGCAGGCCTGAGCAGCTGCCATCAGATCGTCAGCTGGACAGGTTCCCGCTAGTAATTCTTTAAAACCTGCGCCAGTCTCTGGCGCAGGTTTCTTATTTCATAATTAGTCCATGCTTCCTGACTATCTTCCAGTCCTGATGCAGATCCTGGTCGCGATCGGGTTTTGTGCTTCCATGCTGATTGCGAGTGTCGCCTTCGGTAAACTCGGCCGAAAGACGGGCGTAAAGGACGTACCCTATGAATGTGGCATGCTTCCGATCGGGGAAGGAGCTCCGCGCTTCAGTGTGAAGTTCTACCTGGTCGCCATGCTTTTCGTCATCTTCGATATCGAAGTTGTCTTCATGTATCCATGGGCGGTTCAATTCAAAGAGCTTATCCTTACAAACTCCATGGCTCTCCTGTCTATGGCTTCATTCGTGGGGGTTCTCGGAGTAGCCTACCTCTATGTCCTCAAGAAAGGGGCCTTGGACTGGAAAGCGTGACTGCGAGCGCAGGGCCTCGTCTGTCCGCTCTGGCACATTCTTCTTGGCGGGTGCGATATCGCTTCTCGGGGCCATCTCCCTTACGCCCGGACCTCCTAGCTGACCGCGCCCTTCCAAGTTAGGCACCGAGCAGTAGCAGCCCGGCCCATATCGAGGAAGCGGCCAATATGAGGAGCCCGGCCACCCCCAGCACCGTATCCCGCTTACTCGCCCGGGGACGCCGGTTGGAACCCGAACGAGGAAGGGCGATTCCGGCGTAAAGCATCCCAGCCAGTAATCCTCCACCATGCGCGAAGTTATCGATAAACTGATAGCCGATAAACCCGACAAGCACCGTTACCCCCAGAGCGCCCAGCAAGCGCCGTCTGGAAGACCGAGGCACAAGCTCCCCATGCAGGGTCTCGAAAATAAGTAGGAATCCCAGCAGGCCCAATACTCCCCCCGAAGCCCCAATCGATGCCTTCTCCGGCATGAATTGACTCGTAGCTAACCCTCCCGCGAGCATGGAAAACACCATCACGAACGAAAGATGAGGCCACCCAGCCAAGGACTCCACACGTCTGCCAAGATACCATATACCCCATACGTTCAGCGCCCAGTGCAGCGGGTGCCCATGCAAAAATGGCGCAGTCAGGAGGCGGTAGGACTCCGCCGCATCGAAACCACCCGCTCGAAGTCCTGCAACCTCCACGGCAGGCTCTAAACCAACCCATGGCTGGATAATTCCGCATACTGCCAAAAGGGCGATAAGAACCCGTGTGAACCAAATCCGATGATTCTTCAACCAGTAATCAAAACGTGCCTCCTGCTCTTCCATTGCCATCGCTTGCTCGTTCAAGGCTTTCGCCGATCTGCGCTCACGGCAGGCATCATACCAAGGCACTAGACCAAGAACTGTAAGCAGGATTCCCGCGAGGCCCACTTCGAATGACTCAGTAGGTGCGGTGCCATTTGCTACATTTGCATAGAGCGCCCAAAGAACAAGAATCGCAAATATCAGGGTATTGCGCCGGGCATTATATGCGTCTAATCCGGCTTGCTCGAGAAGCCTTGCCCGTAATGGCTCCACAAACTCTAAGACTGCCTCTGGAGGCATGAGCTCCTCTTGCTCTGGCATCCACACCGCCTCTACTCTCTCACGGCTATGATGGATATGATGAGCCAGCTCCTCTAGGGTCTGGAACTCAACTTGTCGGCCTCTTGGCGAAACGGAACCGTAAGGTGCGGCTTTAGGTTTGCCCGGAAACACTTCCGGGCGAGACCAAACTGTCTGTTCAGAATCGGTATTCATGCCCTTTCAGCAGGGCCCTTGCGAGGCAGGCGCCACGAAAGAAAGTCCCAGCGAGCTCAAAAAGAAGCTATCGGGGCTACTCGGTAGCAGGCTCGGTAGCAG
>DIHT01000160.1 GCA_002420305.1 Akkermansiaceae bacterium UBA5689
GCCCTCGCCCTCCTGAACCTTACCAGAAACAAGACTCCACTCTCTTCCATTCTCACGGAAGCCTCTCTCCATAACGCCATGGTCCTTCATGCGGCGTTCGGAGGATCTACCAACCTGATCCTGCATATCCCCGCCATCGCTCATGCTGCGAAATTGCCCCGGCCCACCGTAAAAGACTGGCAACATATCAACCAGAAGGTCCCCCGACTGGTAGACGCCCTGCCAAATGGCCCTCACGGCTACGCGACCGTACAGGTTTTCCTCGCTGGTGGAGTTCCCGAGGTGATGCTCCACCTCAGGGATCACGACCTCCTGAAACTTGAAGCCCCGACCGTCTCGGGAAGAACTCTGGGTGAAAATCTGGAATGGTGGGAACAATCCGAGCGACGCCAGGTCTACAAGGAGAAGCTCATGACTCTGGACAGAATTGACTCCGGGGATGTGATCAAGGCTCCCAGCGAAGCCTTTCCCAGTACGGTGACCTTTGTTCAGGGCAACCTCGTTCCCGATGGTGCCGTGGTCAAGAGTACTGCTATTGCTCCTGAACTTCTGGATGAAAAAGGGGGCTTCCTCCACGAGGGCCCAGCCCGGGTCTTCGTCTCTGAGGAAGCCGCCATCACCGCCCTCAAGTCCACAGGGGACGACCGGGTGAAGGAAGGAGACGTTCTGGTTCTCGCGGGCTTGGGCCCACTGGGAGCCGGCATGCCAGAAACCTATCAGGTGACTTCGACTCTGAGGTATGCCTCCATTGGAAAAAACGTTGCGGTCCTCACGGATGGCCGCTTCTCGGGAGTTTCCACCGGTCCATGTCTTGGTCATGCCTCCCCCGAAGCACTCGCCGGAGGACCCCTCGGAAAATTGCGGGACGGAGATCCCATCCGGATCTATATCGACACCCGGAAGCTGGTTGGCACGGCCGATTATATGGGCGACCAAGAGGAGTTTCTCAGTCGAGAAATTCATCCCAACCTTGCTCCTGACCCCCGGCTTCCCGATGACACCAGGCTCTGGGCGGCCCTCCAGAATGCCTCAGGAGGGTCATGGGGAGGAAGCGTCTACGACGTGGATGAGATCATCAGACGCCTCTCGGATTAGAGGCCGAAAGCCTGATCCCTCTCGCGCTACTTCCCATCGGTTCCCGCCGGCCGATAGAACCAGCTGGGAAAAGGAGCCCCTTTCCCTCCATCGATCTTACGATGGTAGAACTGCCTCCCTCGATCCCCCAGGAGAGGGATCGACATTCCTGAGGTAGCCTCAAGTTGAGCAAAGAGCCTCTTGTTCATCTCTTCCACCTGTCCCTTGTAGGCCGGATCATTAATCAGATTCTTCTGCTCACGAGGGTCACTTTCGAGGTCGTAGAGCTCATCAACATCCCACACCCCATGGTAACGGATATACTTGAAGCGATCTCCCCGGAGGGCATGCACCGTGGGTGTTTGCGGATAATTTCGTTCCCAGTAATACTCATAGAGCAGTTCCTGGCGCCATTCCACCTTCTCTCCGGAAGGAGCCCCAGCCGCAAGAGGAAGAAAGTTCCTCCCATCCATTGAGTCAGGAATAGAACTCCCAGCCGCTGCCAGAAGCGTCGGAGCCACATCAATATTAGCCACCATTTGCTGCACTTTTGCCCCGGACTTGAGCCCTCCAGGCCAGCGAGCAATCATGGGAATACGCATCGACTCCTCGTAGGCACAGCGCTTGTCGATCAGGCCATGCTCTCCGAAGAGAAACCCATTATCACCCATATAAATAACGAGGGTATTTTCCAGCGCCCCCTTAGCATTCATCGCTTCCACCAGCCTGCCGACACTTTCGTCCACCGCAACAATCGTCTCACAATACCGTTTGTAGTATTTCTCAAGATCGAGATTCATGTAATAGGCAAATTCCACACCATGCCGCGAGTTACGCTGGTTCTGTACCCAGCGGGGCACATCCCGAAAGGCCTCTGGCTTGTCCGCCCACGTAGCCGGAGGCTGGAAAGGCTCCTTCTCGTATTTGAACGCATGGCGATTGGGAGGAAGGAAGTCTGCGTGTACTGCCTTATGTGAAACGTAGAGAAACCAAGGCTTGCGATTTTCCGGTTTATCTCCTCCCGTTTCAATACGCGGCCGCATCCACTCCAGGGCATAGTCCGTGAGCTCGTCGGTAATGTAGCCCTTCTGCGCCACCCGAGTTCCATTCACATTGAAACCGGTCCGGTTGGCTTGGGGCACATAACGCCCCTTTACCTTAAGGCCCTCGTCGAATGGCCAGTATACGCCCTGCCCCTTGAAACTTACCCAGTGATCAAATCCCCGCTGTTTCTCATCAGTATCTCCCATGTGCCACTTCCCCACAAAGGCCGTTTCATACCCCACCTTCTGCAGCAACTCCGGGAAGAAGACCAAGTCGTCACGGACTGGGTGGTAGTTGTCTACCACCCCATGGTTGTGCGCATAGCGTCCAGTGATAATGGATGCCCGGCTGGGAGAGCAGAGTGAAGTCGTGACGAAGGCGTTTGTGAAATCTACTCCCTCCTGGAGAAGCCGGTCGAGATTAGGGGTCTCGAGGAAGGGATGCCCCTTAGCGCTCAGGGCATCCCAACGGTGGTCATCAGTGAGAATAAGCAGGATGTTGGGGCGAGCTGCTCCGAGCTCCACTGTTAATACTGTTAGGCTGAGGAAAAAAAGGAGGGACTTCATATCGACTTGTCGAATAAACCGAAATCAAGGCTACAGAAATTATTTCAGCGACTCGAGGAGCCTCAGGGCATCACCTGCCCAAGCCTTCCACGCCTTCTCGATCTTGCCCTTATCCGGCTTCCCATCACTTACGGTAAGAAGATAAGATTCTGAAATCTGTTCCCCCGGCTTGATCTCCCATGCCTTTTCCTGCGTTGGAACAACATTAAAAAAAATCGCTCCGTTGTGACTGCTCGGAGGCCAGGTTCTCAGACGCTGGGGGAAGTCCCGGTTCTCCGGATGGATCAGGACCGTGAAGGTGGAAAGTCCCTTCGCTGTCGGCCCCCACATTGCCACCCATCTGGCCCGGGTGGCATGACTATTGGTGCGGTCCAGCCCCTCGGAGGTAAGATAATCACTATTGGTGCGGTCCCAATGGTGCGGCGCCCGATAGGCGAGGCCGCCTCCGTAGCGATAGGCAGGAAGCATCAGGCTCTCGCTGCTCACGTTGGTCTGCTTGATACGGTATCCCACCCGGTTCTCTCCATCCACATACTCCACCCGGATCCCGAACTGCTCCTTGAGAACAACGGTCTCAGTCTTGCCCTCTCCCTTGTAGGCCACCTGCTCCTGCTCCACCACGAATCCAACCGAGGAGTCCCTGTCCGAACCCTCATGGAGAATGATCGTCTTCACATAACGAACCCGCCCCGTTCTGCCTCTCAGGTTCCAGAAATCTGGAGAGTCCTTGCCATGCTTGGTCTTCACCCAGGCATGCCAGAGTCCGAGGTGATGGTAATGATCCGCAGGATGAATACCAGTTACCGGCTCCCCATTCGGAGCGCATAGAGGGTGAATAAATCCACTCCTCTTATAAATGGGGTCTGCCTTCTCGGGAGGAGGCACCTCCGCCTTGTGGTAGGTCAGAACCATCACATCCCCCCGGGTTATCATAATTGCCTTCTCTGTCTCAGTCACCTGCAACCCTTCCGCCCCGCAGAGAGGAGTAGTCAGGATAAACCCCAGGAAAAGGATTCGAAGATACTCAAATTTCATGATGGACCACCAAAACCAATTCTGAATCCCTCGTCAATATTGCCTCAGGATATGACTGCCCCAATTGGATGAAAAACTGGCCAGAGACATTCTGGCAGGCTTGCCCCCCCTCACAATGACTCAATGGCAGATGGGCTCACAGGCGCCACACCAGGAGGTTCATTCCGGGGAGCCCTGCCTCCACGATTGCGTCTCCCATGGATGGCCTTAGGGTTGCGAGTCTTGAACATTCTTATCGTGTCTCCCGGCTCCCTGAACAACGGGAATACCAGTAGTGCGATACGCTGGGCCACTGAACTCTCGGCCCTTGGTCACGAAGTCCGAATAGCCTCTGAATGGGAAAGCGAAAATGTTGATCTCCTGGTCGCCCTCAACGCGGAGAAGAGCCACCATGCCGTGGCACAATGTCATAAGCACGGCCAAACTCCGGTAGTCGTAGCCCTCACGGGGACTGATCTCTACCCCAGCCTCTCACCAAACTCTCTTTCCTCACTCCAGATGGCTGACCGTATCGTGGTTTATCAGGACAAAGCGCTCGCTCATCTCCCTGAACATCATCAGACCAAGGCTCGTGTTATCCCCCTCTCTGCCCCCAACCATCCTGCCCTGAGGGGAAGCAACCAACAGAGTGGAAACGATTTTTTGGTATGTGTAGTCGGCCACCTTCGAGCGGTGAAAGACCCCATGCGCACTGCCCGGGCCTCCAGACTCCTTCCTCCTACTTCAAGAATTCGTGTGCTCCACGCCGGATCCATCCTGGAGGAACAATTTGCTGCTGAGGTCGAACGCGAAGAGGCAGAAAACCCGCGCTACAAGTGGCTTGGGCCTCTCGAAACAGAGGAGGCCTTCCGACTGATCGCTTCCAGCAACCTTTTCGCTCTCACGTCCTTACAGGAAGGGGGAGGGTGCGCCATGAACGAGGCCGCCGCCGCACAAATCCCGATAGTGGCCTCCCGTAACGATGCCTCTACCAGTCTGCTGGGAGAGAACTATCCGGGACTTTTCCCCTTTGGCGATACGGAAGCACTCAGCATCCTCCTCCATCGAGGCGAATCTGAACCCCACTTCTGCAGTCAGCTCCTCGAAAATGCCGCAAGTCACCTGAGAAACTACCGGGGTGCCTCACGCAACGGAACCTGGAGCAGCATTCTCGAGGAGTTGTTTCCCTCCGCTTCCGTCTGATCAACTCAACCTCAGTCGTGGCCTCGGAGAGAATCGCCATACCATACCGTCAAAGCGATCGAAGGAAGTGTCTCTCCCTAATTACCGGAAAATCCCTCCTGCTCCGCCGCGAGGATCCGCATATAGGTCCCCACCACAGCCTCCCCACAAATGACGGGAAGATTGGCCGCGTAAGCCACATTTTCAAACGCCCGCAGGAACCTCCGCCAACTGGCGTACTCCTTGGAGAGCTGAAGGTCGCGATCGCTAAGTTTGGAGCGCTCTGCCCTCAACTTTGACCACTCCTCAAACCTGGGGTGCTCCTCAACCGCTGACACGAATTGGCTTTGCCTCTTCTCTTTACTGAGGAGGCGTATTGCTCCCGGGCTATACCTGTTCTCGAGATCCGGCCAACGGTTTCGGAGATCTCTCGAAAGCACTCCCCGCGCCGAATCGAACTTCTTTTTATGTGCTTTTTTCTCCTCCTCCACCTTCCGAATCTTTTTGGCTAAAGCTGAAACTCCATCCCGCGCCTGTGTCCCGCGATTTTCCCCTTTCAGGTCGAGACGCCTGGAGAGCCCTTCCAGGACTGCTCGGTCTACTTTACCAGCTCGCTCCAGAATCACTGAATAAGGGGTTTCCAGACCCAGCAGGCCCTCCTCTTCTTCCTTTTCGGAATGAAGGCGACTGTGGACCCGCAGGAACGCGCCGCTCGTCTTAACGGGAATATCGATATTGCGGGAAGTCAGAATGGCGTACGCGTGCGCCTCCTCGAATGAGATCTTCCCATTCCCATCATAATCACAGTGACCCACCGGTTCCTCCATGCGGGTTTTACCCCGCAAAGCCGCCCAGAAGTGACTGCTGAATTCATCATAGTTGGCTTCATTTACATCCGGGGTACATCCAGCCGCTTCGCGGTCACAGACCGTGGCAAAGAACCCACATACACGACGATCAACACTGTCTTTCTTCTCATTGTTCTCATCAAAGATGAGATGGGAGAACCCTCCCGCATAACACTGGACCATGACAGTCATGACTCTAACTCCCTCGGGGAGCTTCGCTATCCAACTAGCAAGGCGGGATGCTTCGAGGGTCCGACGATTCCACATCCATATCTTCGTGTTGAACTTGTTGTCCTTGTTCCCACTTCGGCCCCCATGGGAGGTGACGTAAAGGATGAGTCGATCCCCGGACTCAAGCTTTGACCCTTCCTCCTCAAACCATCGCTCCACCGCATCAGGGCTTGAAAGGTCCCGGGTATTCTTCAGCTCGTTGTCGCGATAATGATTCGCGATGCCCCTCTCTGATCCGAACAACCCCGCCATGTAAAGATTAGCTCGGGGCACCTCTCCCCCTTCCGGCTCAAACTGGAGATCTGGCAACGGCGAATTCCCATCCGCAAAATACAGGTCATGCCTGATATCGCCTCCCAACTTCTCGGCGCGGAGCTTCTCGAAGAAAATGACATTCCGCTCCAATGAGATCTGATTCCCGGACGGAGAATAGCCTCCTCCAATGGTCAGGACGTGATCCCGAGCCGACAAATCGCCGATTGTTGCAAGGGCGAGGAACATAGAGCAGAGTAAATACACAAAAGAACGTCGCTGCATGACTAAGTGAAGCACAGCTTTGGAGGGTTCGCCCGGGATTTTAGCAGAATCTTGCATGTAGCGGTCAGACAGGAAGCGCTTTCACCCGGCGAGAAGTTGCCCTAATTGCATTTGCGGCGAATCTCAGCATCGAACCAGCTCTTAATCTCCGTTCTTGAGTTGCCGGGGATTGAACCCGACCCTGAAGGAATGAAACTCCCCTTTGCCATAGTGGTCCTTCTGGGAATCCTGGCTCATTCATATCTTTTCTCTGAAGGACTGCGCAAGGGACACGCTCATGACCAGGAGGCGGCGAGGAAGGAACTGGCCGGGCTCCAGGCCGCCACCCCTGACCTCGAAAGCTGGGAAAAGCGCAAGGCGACTGTGAAGGCCGGCATTCTGGCTGGAGCCAAGCTCTCCACCCTCCCGGAACGCACCCCCCTCAACCCACGCTTCGTCAAGAAACGCCTCCATAAAGGCTATCAGGCCGAAAACGTTGCTATCGAAAGCTCTCCTGGATTCTACGTCACCGGCACACTGTACCGTCCCACCGGGTTCAAGGGAAAGCTGGCCGGAATTCTTTGCCCGCATGGCCATGGAGGCCGCTTTCGTGAATCGCGCCAGATCCGTTGCGCGGTCCTCGCCCGGATGGGCGCTGCGGTCTTCCAGTATGACATGATGGGCTATGGTGACTCAAAAGAAGCTGGCTGGAACCACCGGACTACGCCCGAAATACTCCGCCTGCAGACTTGGAACAGCATGCGCGCTCTCGACTTCCTTCTCACCCTGCCCAACGTCGATTCCAAGCGCATCGGAATGACCGGATGTTCCGGGGGCGGCACCCAGACCTTTATCCTTTCTGCCCTCGACGAGCGGGTGGCGGTCACCATTCCAGTCTGCCAGGTCTCCGCCCACTTCTTCGGTGGCTGCAATTGCGAAAGCGGGATGCCGATTCACTGGAGCGCCACCCACAAGACCAACAATGTGGAAATTGCCGCCTTGGCCGCTCCCCGCCCCCAGCTTCTTATCTCTAACGGCAGTGACTGGACTCTGAACACCCCGCGCGTCGAGTTTCCCTTCGTCCAGCACATCTACAAGCTTTATGGCGCAACCGACAAGGTCGCCAATGCCCATTTCTCGGAGGAAAAGCATGACTATGGCCCCTCCAAGCGCATGGCCGCTTATCCATTTCTTGCCAAGCACCTGCGCCTCGATCTCAAGTCGGTCACAGGTAAGGATCAGAAAATCGATGAATCGTTCGTCATTACCGAGACCAGAGAACAGATGATGGTTTTTAACGGCAAGTATCCGGACAATGCGGTTCAGCCTAATACTCCCCTTCCCTGAGGCCCTTTCTTCCCACGCTCCCTACCCTGAGCGACTCGAGGCTTGAACCGCCTCCGTGGAGCTCTTTCACTAAGAATACCATGAAGCTTTGCCTCCTCCTCTCCCTTTGCGGCCTCGTCGGACTCTCATCTCTTTGCCAAGCCGAATGGCCTTTCTTTGCCATGGATACGGGCACCAGGGATGCCGAGGTCAGGTCCTATGAACAGCAGGCCGCACTCGTCAAGGAGCTCGGCTTTTCCGGCATCGGCTACACCGGGGCAACCCGCATCCCGGAGATGCTGGCTGCCGTGAAGCAGCATGGGATCAGCTTCGCTCCACTCTACAATGGAATCGAGGTCCGCGACAACGGTGTGACTCACAACCCGAACCTCGAAAAAGCCATCACCGAGGCCAGTGGGCGGGAAGCTATCGTATGGCTCTACGTCGGAGGGCGGCGACCTGCGAATCCTCAGGCGGCCGATACTCCTGTCGTGGCGAAACTGCAGGCCCTTGCCGACCACGCTGCCAAGTCGGGAGTCCGCCTCGCACTCTATCCTCACGCCGGGGCCTATGCAGACCGGGTTCAGGACTGTATTCGGCTCGTAAAGGCCGCTAGCCGAAGAAACCTCGGAGTCACCTTCAATCTCTGTCACTTTCTGAAGGTGGACGGGAAAAATCTCAACACCCTGCTTGAGGAGGCCGCTCCCCATCTCTTCGTGGTCACCATTAATGGTGCAGATATGGGAGGAACGGCTTGGAATACCCTTATCCAGCCTCTGGATACAGGCACCTACGATGTCCTCCCCCTTCTCCAGAAGCTTAAAACTCTAAGGTGGAAGGGGCCCATCGGCCTGCAGCACTATGGGATCCGCGGAAGCGCCCGTGAAAACCTCGGCCGATCCATGAAGGGGTGGAAGAAGCTGCTGGAAAGACTGGATACCGAATAGAGCCATCGAAGGGCAATTCGCTGCTTCATTCCTGCCCCCCACCCCAGAGCACCCCTATCGAAACAACGGTGGCTTGACCCCGCTGGAGAGGCGGCAAGAATCATCAACGTGCCCACCTCTGATTTTACCCAGGCAGGTGACTATCCCCGCAGCCCGCATGAAACTCTTGCTGGCTACGTCATTGCCGCCCGCACTCTCGACAAATGCCGTGCGGCGCTTGCCGGCACGCTCGGAGAATACAAGTTCGACTGCCCTCTCGATAACTTCTTTTTCGAATTCACCGGACTCACAGCTGAGTCCTTCAAGGAATTCGTATCCACCGGTGCCGATGACGAATCGGTTGGACGATGGATCACCGACAACGCCCAGCCGCACCAGCGCCGCGAAATCATTCAATGGAATAACGACATGCGTGGAAAACGAATCTGCGATCTTCCGATCCAGCTTCAGGAATTTCTTGAGGACTATATCCCGAAGTGTGTTCCTGCCGGTCACCCTATTTACGTCTGGTTTGATGTCTATGACATTGAAGAAGAACGGCGATCCTGAAAGCCGTGAAGGAGAAATCTAAAACCACTGGGAGTATCCATTCTTCCGTTACGCCTTTCTCCCTGAGATTAGCCGCGCTTCTCCTTCTTGCCCTTCTGCCCCATCTCCGGTCTATCGGGGAAACAGAAACCGACCACTGGGCGTTTCTACCACCCCGGAAATCCTCCCTCCCCGGAGCAATCAACCCTATCGACCACTTTGTACATGAACGCCTCAAGAAGGCGGGATTGTCCCCATCGTCCCGAGCCCCTAGTCATACCCTGATCCGCCGCCTCAGTTTTGACCTGCGGGGAATCCCCCCGACTCAGGAAGAAGTGGAACGCTTCAGATCCGACACGTCTCCTGGCGCCTGGTCGAAGTTGGTCGAGCGTTTTCTAGCATCACCTCATTTCGGAGAGCGCCTCGCTCAGAACTGGCTCGACCTCGCCCGCTACGCTGACACTTCAGGCTACGCTGCGGACCGCACCCGTAACATGTGGGTCTATCGTGACTGGGTCATCAACGCCATCAACACCAACAAGCCTTTTGATCAGTTCACCATCGAGCAGGTTGCCGGGGATCTTCTGCCGGATGGCGGACTTGCTGAAAAGGTCGCGACTGGCTTTCACCGCAACGCGATGCAGGCCAAGGGGAACAACCCACGAAAGGAAGAGTTCCGGATCAAGACCGTTGTCGACCGTCTCAAGACCACCGGCCGCACCTGGCTGGGGCTCACTCTGGAATGTGCCGAGTGTCACGATCACAAGCACGATCCCATCAGCCAGAAAGAGTATTACCAGCTCTTCGCCATTTTCAACAACGTGCCTCACCTTGGAAAAGGCTACGACACTCACGGTCCAAAAATGGACTTTGTGCCCCAAGACCATAGCGCCCGGACTACGACGCTGGAGGCCCGGATCGCCACTCTTCGCAAAACCGTCCCAAGGGCGAGTTCACCCGACGACGCGGCCCTGTTAGGAACTTGGGAGAAGGGTCATGTGGAGAACGACCCAGCAAAATTCGCACCCACCGATGACCTCAGCATCACGGCTGTGCTCAGGACCAGAGAGAAAGTAGCGGATATCGCCTCCAAATACGATTGGAAGAGCAAGACCCGCAGCTTCGTCTTCGGGATTGGGGGGGAGGCCAACAAGAACAGCCGCCCCGGTCATCTCTTCGCATGGATTTCCTCAACTAACGAGCCGTGGAACGGTGCCGAAATACACAGCAGCATCCCCGTCAACGACGGCATGGAACATCATGTCGCCCTCGTCTTTCAGGCGGGTAAATCCATGAAGCTCTTCGTCGATGGTGTGGAGGACAAGGCTGCCAGGGTGATCGGGAAAATTCCCGGGCGAATTTCGGTGAGTGCGCGACCGCTCGCCATCGGAGCCGGCTACACGAACTCGGAAACTCCCAACGCCTTCCACTTTCAGGGCGAGCTGCGCGAGGTCCGTCTCTACACCAGAGCTCTCCCCGACCCGGGCCAGGTTGGAAAAGCTGGAGCTGAAATCCAGAAACTGCAGAGCGAACTCACATCCCTCCGCCAGAAGCCCATCAAGATCCACGTCATGGATGAACTCCCTGCCCCCCGGGAAACACACGTCCACGTCCGGGGGAACTTCAAGGACCGGGGCGAACGGGTCTACCCTGCGGTTCCCGCCGTCCTGCCTGCTCTTCCCGAGGGTCAGAAAGCCAATCGGCTCGATTTCGCGAAGTGGCTCGTGCAACCCGATCATCCCCTCACTTCCCGCGTGGCGGTTAACTATCTCTGGCAGCACTTTTTCGGTAGCGGCCTGGTAGCCACCCCGGCCGACTTCGGCGCCATGGGGGAACCACCATCCCACCCCGGGCTCCTCGATTGGCTGGCAGTGGAATTCGTGGAGAGTGGGTGGAGCCGCAAGGACCTCGTGCGGCTGATCGTGAACTCGGAGACATACCAGCAATCCTCCATCCAGACTCCCACGCAGCAAGAGGCAGATCCTGCCAACCGGCTACTTGCCCGCATGTCGCGCTCTCGTCATCCAGCCGAACAAATTCGAGACAACGCCCTGGCCGTCAGCGGCCTTCTTGTTCACAGGGTTGGTGGACCGCCGGTCTTTCCCACACAGCCAGAAGGGCTTTACGAGGAAACTGGCCAGAACGAACCTGGGAATTCCAATTTCACTTGGAAAGAATCCACCGGGGATGATCGCAACCGTAAGTCGATGTATACTTATTGGAAACGCATGCTGCTTCATCCCTCTCTGGCCTCCTTTGATGCTCCGTCCCGCCAAGTCTGCGTCGCTAGCCGCTCAGTAACCAACACCCCCCGGCAGGCTCTGGTCACCCTGAACGATCCTATCTTCCACGAATGCGCCCAATTTTTCGCCGAACGGATTACCGCCTCTCACCCCAGTAACCACCAGCGTCTTGAGTATGCCTTTCGGGCATGTCTGAGCCGATCACCTGATGCCGAGGAGCGCAGAATGTTCCTCACTTTTCTCGCAGAGGAAGATGAAGGTGCGGAAAGATGGATATCGGTGGCGGCGATCCTGCTGAACCTCGATGAAACGCTGACCCGCGAATGATGATGGACTCTCTCAGCCACGAGATAACCAGGCGGCAACTCCTTGGGCGCGCTCCCCTTGCCCTTGGGTCGTTAGCCCTTGCCTCCCTGTATCAAGCGGAACAGGGTCAAAGTGCAGGCCTGCAGCATCTGGCCCCCCGAGCTCGACGAGTAATCTACCTTTTCATGTCGGGCGGTCCCTCCCACGTCGACACTTTCGATCCAAAGCCCACTCTGACGCAGCAACACGGAAGGGAAATGCCTCCGGAACTCATCAGGAACCATGAGTTCGCGATGATCAAAGAGGCCCGTCCCAAGGTAAAAGGCTCTCCGTGGAACTTTCAATCCCGGGGGCAGAGCGGCACCGAGGTTTCTGACCTCTTTCCCTACGTCGGGAAGGTCATTGATGAGATCGCTGTCATTCGTTCTCTCCACACCGACAGCTTTAATCACGATCCTGCGGTAATGTTCATGAACACCGGAAGCGTGCGTTTCGGGCGACCCTCGATGGGCTCCTGGCTTTCATATGGCCTGGGATCAGAAAACCGCGACCTTCCCTCATTCGTGGTTCTGGTTTCGGGCCAGAATCGCCAACCGCTTCTCGACAGCTACTGGGGAGCAGGCTTTCTCCCTTCGGAACATCAGGGCACGACCTTCCGTACCTCAGGCGACCCTGTCCTCCACATTGCCAATCCTCCCGGGGTCAGCCGGTCCGAGCGCCGCCGTCAGCTCAACCTCCTGAAATGGATGAATCAACGGCGGCATGCCGCCGTCAATGACCCCGAGATCTCCGCCCGAATTGCCCAGTATGAGCTGGCATACCGTATGCAGGTATCCGTTCCAGAACTCACTGATATCTCCAATGAACCTGAATCGGCACGCGAATTTTACGGCGCGAAACCTGGAGAATCCTCTTTTGCCAATAACTGCCTCCTTGCACGAAGACTGGCCGAACGGGGAGTCGGCTTTATTCAGCTCTACGACAAGGGATGGGATTCCCACGGCTCCATACAGAAGGAACATACGAAACGCTGCCAATCAGTGGACCAGCCTATTGCCGCTCTGCTGACCGATCTACGCCAGCGTGGGCTCCTCGACGACACCCTTGTCATCTGGGGTGGAGAATTTGGCCGCACCCCAATGTCACAGGGAAGTGGGCAAGGGGCTGGCAGGGATCACCACCCTCACGGCTTCACAATGTGGCTGGCAGGGGGAGGGATTCGGCCGGGGATTGTTCATGGGGCAACCGATGAATTTGGCTACTTCGCCGAAAAGGACAAAGTCCATGTTCATGATCTCCATGCGACTCTTCTCCACTGCCTCGGACTACGTCACAGAAACTTCACTTTCTCTCATCAGGGCCGTAACTTCCGCCTCACTGATGAATTTGGAGAGGTGGTCGAATCTCTACTCGGCTAGATCCCAAGCCCGCTTAGAACTCAATCATCTTGCTCCCATTCTGAGCGGATTCAAGGCAGGCGTCGAGGATCGCCTGGGTCTTGAGCGCCGCCTCTGCCCAGAAGGGATCCGGTGTTCCTCCCAGCGCAAGATCACCGAAATTACGGAAGAGCTTGGTTTCTTGGGCCGCAGGGTCGTTGCCACCGGGCTCAGGGACGAACTCACGCCGGAGATGCTTCTCCATCGTGAACTTACAGCCCTCAATCACGAACTCGGCGTTGTTGACGTGAAAGTCGAGCTCCCCATCAGGATAGGGGAGCACAAGGTCATCGAGGCGGATGTTGCCCTTGTCGCCACTAACATGCAGCCACTGCTGGTGATTGGTCAGGAAGGAATTATAGAAGGTAGCCGAGATCCCGTTGTCGAAAAACAGCTCAGCGCTCAGTTCGGTCGGCACCTGATTCGGACTGTCAGCTCTTGAAGCACTGGAAAGCATAGTGGCCCGGAGAGACTTGGGCATCTCAAAATTCATCACGAAGAGCGTCGCCCTGATGGTGTACCAACCCAAATCCCCAAGACAACCTGCCGGCTCCAATTCACTGCTGAGCCGAATGTTTCCTACCAGAAATTCAGGCGGGGCGCAGAAACTGAAGGCCGAAGCAATCCGGGTAATTTTACCAACATTGGAGGGATTATCGAGGGCCGCACGTAACTTGGGCATGCGGTCACTGTGCACATACATGATTCCATCCATGAACTGCACGCTGTTGGCCGCGCAGGCATCTGTCATCTCCACCAGATCCGCGTGGCTGACTGCACAGGGCTTTTCACACATCACGTGCTTGCCCGCGTTGGCTGCCTTGATGACCCACTCCTTGCGCAAGCCGGTGGGCAGGGGAATGTAGACCGCATCCACGTCATCCGCGGCGATGATCTCGTCGTATCCCCCGATCGCCCGCGGCACGTCCTCAAAAGGAACCTCGGCCTGACAGCTATCAATGAATTGCTGGGCCTTGGCCGCATCACGGCTTGCCACTGCCGTGACAACCCCATTCCCGGAATTTCTGATCGCTTCCCAGTTCTTACATGCAATCCCTGCCGTGCTAAGGATGCCCCAACGCAATGTTTCTGCCATGAGCCGGGATTTAGAGTCCTCGCCGACACTTGGCAAGCTTGCCGTTCTGGACGAAAGGTTGCGGCATCACTCCAGCGACACGATCGAGTGACGCTCCGCCCTAGTACTATTTCACGGCCTTGGTCAAATAACCCTGCAACCGCTGCAGGACCTTCCTCTCTCTTCCCGCAAGGTTACGCTGCTCTCCTCGGTCGTGATGGAGATCGTAAAGTTCTGGCTGCTTCCCAGAATTATTCTGAACCAGCTTCCACTTTCCTGCCCTTACAGCCTCTTTGCTGCCGAACTTCCAGTAGAGATACTCGTGGCTTTCCTGCTTCCCGCCCCTGAGCGCATTCACAAACGAAATGCCGTCAACAGGATGAGGCACCTCCGCTCCGGCCAGCTCGCAGGCTGTTGGAAGAAAATCCCAGAACGCTAGCGGCTCGGAACAGGTTGTCCCAGGTTCTACCACCCCGGGCCACCACGCAATGGTAGGAACACGGATACCTCCATCGTAGAGATCCCGCTTAAATCCACGCAGGGGCCCATTGGCATTGAAAACCTCATGCTTGTGCCCTCCCTCAGAATGGGGCCCATTGTCAGAGGTAAAGACCACAAGAGTTCTGTGATCAATTTTCAGCTCACGAAGAAGATCTATAAGTCGGCCAACATCTCGATCCATCCAGCTCACCATGGCAGCTTGCCCCTTGCTCGTATTTTTCCAGTCTCGTTTCTCATAGATCCCGTAGTTCGGCACCTCCATCCCGTCACCGTGGACGCGACCCCCTTCATTGTTCGCATGAGGAATCGTCCAGTGAACATGAAGGAGAAAGGGCTCTTCCCGGTTCTCCCTGATGAAGCCGAAGGCCTGATCAGTCATGATCGGGTGAGACCAGGTAACTTTTTGGGAAGCTACCCTTCCACGCGCGCCCGGATGCTTAGAAATGACGTTGCCGGCGAGAGGAAACTTCTTTTCATTCAGCCATAGGTGAGTGGGATAGTAGTTGTGAGCCTGTCCCTGATCGAGATAACCCATCCAGAAATCAAATCCATTCTTCAGTGGAAACCCACTTGTTCCCACACCTCCCATCGCCCACTTGCCAACCCCCCCGGTGCGATAACCAGCAGTCTTGAGAAGTTCGGCCACCGTAATATCCTGAGGCTTGAAGTGATAATTTGCGTTGGAGGAGATGGGGGTATGCCCCATGTGCTTGCCTGTCCAGAGAGAGAGCCGGGAAGGCCGGCACACCGTGCATCCCGCATAAAAATCGGTGAATCGCATTCCTTCCCTCGCCACCTCATCAAGCCGCGGAGTAGCAATACTCTCCTGGCCAAAAGAACCCAGATCTCCGTATCCGAGATCATCACACATGATCCAGATAATATTGGGTTTTAAGGGGAGATCTGCGGCCGAAACGAAACTAGCAAGAACCAGAGCTACAAGGAGGCGGAACATGGCGCCCAAGCTAACCACTTCTGGAATCGTGAGACAAGATCCCCCTGCAGAGGCCTGCTCTCGGGATAGCTCGTCGCGGCCACCCGGAGCAATATTACTGAATATACCGCCCAATGCCGGGCACTCTACTTCATTGCGGAGTAATCCACTGGGACAAGCAGGGTCGACTGCACCCCTCCCTTTTTGAGCAGGATCGGCCCGTCTACCTGAGAAGCCTTGCGGGCGGCCTCCCACGCCGGATCCTTTCGAAAGGCCTCCCACGACGCAGCACGAGCACTCTCATCCTTATGAGCAATAAGGTAAGTGAGGGTGACACCCGCGGATTGCTGATCTTCCATCAGGTCACAATATAGAAGGTTGGTAATCCCGTGCTTGGTAAAAAGCGCACATGTGTGATCGCGAAAGCGTTTGTTGATATTGGACCGCTTCCCCTCGTGAGTCGTGTAGGTCCGGAGCTCGAAGAGTCGATTGGGGTTCTCGACCGCAACCTTGAGACGAGGAGAGTAATCCGTAGCAGTGAGGAATACCCGGTCAATCTTACGCACAAGTTTCCCTCCCTTGGTTGAAGCCTTGTAGGCCGCAACCCATGCCGGATCCTTAAGAAAGGCTCCCCATGACTCTTGTGCCGCTTTTCGATCCTCATGTGAGACAATGTAAATCAATGCATTGGATTCATTCTTCACAGGAACCCAATACCCGACATTCCGCATTCCATGCTTCTCAAAAAGCTCACAGGTGTGGTCGCGAAATCGCGCGTGCAGCGCATCAAGCTTTCCCTCGTTGGCATAGTATGTTCTCAGCTCAAAAATACGGTTGCTGTCTTCAGCAGCGCACAAGCTCGTTACCAGCGACGTGATCATGGCGGCCAGGAAGGTCGAAAGTTTCATAATGGTCTTAGGATTTCAGGAACGTGATGGGTAGTAACGTGAGAGGCAGCTTGCCGCAATCTTTCGTCTCCGCCGATCGCGCATTATCCACAACCGGTTATCTCTACAGGTCTTCATCCCTGCTCGCTCCACCCGGGAATGTCAGCAAGCTGGGGCGTATTTCCGCTTTATCCGGCCGCTTGTAATTCCCTTTTTTGATTCGGGTAAACGTAATATCCGATGAACTAAACACGCAACTTCAAGGTTGACGCACCCTACGACGGAAGCCGATACTGCCGGAAGCTGTCCACCCAGCACGACTTTAGAAAAACCCATTTCCATAGGCAACCCAACAGAGGGGGGAGAACTTCGGTTCTCCCCCTTCTCTTTTCACGCCGGCAGCCCCACCTGATCCCGACACGATTCGGACCAGTGTCGAGTCCACCTGTTACCGCTTCTTTGCTTTCGAACCGCCGCGCGTTCCGAAGAAACTCCGTCCCCGCGCCAGATGCCCGGTTCTCCTCGCCGTATTACCTGCAAGGGCACCGTTGCGCTCTCTGGAATCTCCTTGGGCCCGATTCGCCCTTTGTCTCTGGGAGCTTGCGCTCCCAGTCACCGGGGCCGACTCCCGGAGGACGACTCGCCTTGAACTCTTTGACTGCCCCGGACTCGAAACGACTGGAATCCGGCTCAGTCCCGTACTCAGCGACGAGGGTGCATCTCCTCGATCCGGATTCAGGACTGCCCCGGGACCCGGGATAGGAAACGGCATGATAATATCAGCAGAAATGAGCGCGCCCCCTTCGTTGATGAGCGTCCCTCCTTCATCAACCCTCATCATCACAACCCCCCCAAGTTGGTCTGCCTGAAGAAGGCCACTATTACTGATTCCAGCTTCACTGGTGATCTCCACCATCTGCTCTGCACGAATTTCCTGAGTATTCAGAACATTGCCGTTAACGCTACCCGGCAGACGTTCTATCCGGACCGAACCTGCTATACCACCCTCCGGTAAGAGTCTGAAACTTTGCCCTCCAAAGATTCGCACCGACCCTGCAGGCGCAAGAATCTCGCCTCCTCCGCTACTACCACCCCCGATAAGAACCGCAGGACCACCCAGGATCACATCCCCGGATGTCGCGGAAACTTTTCCTCCAAAAATATTGAGACGACTCCCGGGATCCGCGTTCATGAAGTTTGCACCCTCCCCACTCATGAGCTGCATGGAGGCCTGCGCGTCGAGGTTCTGAGTGACGATCGTCACGGATCCTGCCTCCACCGTCCCCTGAATATTCAGGCCTGTATTGGGGTGGGTGATAATCAGATTTCCATCTGGAAAAGAGAGCCTTCCCCCGAGAACCGCTTCCTGCCTGCCAGCCTGCTCAACGTGGTTCAAGACCACTCCCGCAGCATCCGGACCACCAAGCCACTCGAAATCTAAGCTACTCGAGGGATCCTGTAACCCCAGATGGTCCCAGCGAATAATGCTTCCGGAAGTTAGTTGAATCAATGTCTGGCCTCCATTCACCTCATTGTAAAAGCAGGAGGCCGCTCCCAAAATTAACTCCGGATTGCCCGGATGCTGCTGATCACACAAGGGCGTTTGACCAGTCACACTGCCCTGCAATGCCGTGAAAATACCGGCGCAGGCAATGAATTTGAGGGATCGGCCTCCTGACCACATTTGAAGCACGGTATCCCAACCGGAGGAGACAGGAAATGATTTCCAAGTTTTTTAAACAGAATGGCGAAGGCCCAAAGATCTCTACCATGAGGAAACGGTCCTTGATTTAGCGAACAGGCACTGTTTCCTAGATTTTTCCTGTGGAAAATTTGCTATGAATCGCTCCGGCGACGTTGATCCTGAGTTCTTCGAAAAACTCTGGCGCGCGACATACCGCCGGGCCAAGAGGCCAGTCGAGGGCGTGCTCATTGCCGAGGAAGCGGCGGCATCTCTCACAACCGAGATCTTCGAAAATCTCCTTGATCGCTACAAGTCCTGGCCCTCGGATGCTGAATTCTCGGCCGAAGCGATGGAGGGTGCCTACGATCACTCCCGCCATAACGTTTCCTCCGATCGAGCTGAGCAGGAAGATCCCCAGCTGTGGCACGATCCCGAAGATACGCGCTACGAACGGAACCTTGACCTTGATCGCCTGAAGAAGAAGAACAAAGGGGGATTCTCAGACCGTGAGTGGACCGACCTTGACCCTGTCCTGCGTCCCTTCGGGTTTCATCTCCTCCTGCGCAAGGGGCTTGGGAACCAGGACGCGGAGGACGTATACCTCGAAACCTTTGCGGAGCTTGCCCGCGAGCGGGCCAAGGACGGAAAGGCTCCCATTGAGTCGATTGTTGTCTTCGAGGAAGTGATCCCTCTGTTTTCCAAGATGGTCCAGTTTCGGGCCATTGACTGGCGCCGCAGGCAGAGCGCACTGAAAAACCAACCCAACACCCAGAGTTCGTTCGAGGATCTTACTGAGAGAGAGGATGGCGCCATGCAGTTCGAAGACGAAAGCGCAGATCCCGGACGGTCCCTGGGCGCTCTGAGTTTCGACGAAATATACCGGCAATGTGGGGAAATCCTCACGGAGTGCCAATGGCAGCTGATCTTTACCGTCTATGTCTCCCAGAGCGCAACCATGGGCGAGCTCTGCGAGGATCCCGAAGTTCTCGGCAAACTGGGCCTCGAACCCTCTCACTCTATTTCCAAAAAACGCCGAATTCTCAATGAGGCGCTGGAGGAGGCCCTCGCGAAGCTACAAAAATGCCTGTTAAGTTGAAAATGCGTGAAATCGATTCCGGTAGAAAGGGGAAAGGACGATGAAATCTGAACCCCCTGACCAGTATGAAGAGCTGAAAGCACTGCTCTCAAAAAGCTTTAGCGCTGAAGAAGGTGAGGACATCCCGCCCATCCCCGATCAAATTCGTGATCGTATCCAGGACCAATACGGCAGGAAAAGTGCTGCCCTCGGCGCATCCTCCGCAAACCACGAGGAATCGTTCATTGCGAGGATTTCGCGCCTCTTCGCCCAGCCTCAATTCAGTGGGGCAATGGCTGCGGTTGCGCTCATCGCCGTAGCCGCCTTTTTCCTGATACCTGAACGCGACGGCCCAGCTGGTGGAGGCATGCGTGGAAAGCAAATAGTGGCTCCGGACCACCCCATCACATCAGTTGTCCTTTATGGCCTGGCACCCGGGAAAGCCGAGGCCATCAAAGGAGTTCTCGATCCGAATGTCGCCGTTGTAAGAGAAACGATTAGCGGAGAACCTGCCGCTGAGGGAATCACCATTATCATTAACGGGGAGGAAGGGACCATTGAGGGCTACTCCGATCCAAGTTCAGAAGCGATGACAGCCGATCTTCCTTCCGATGAGTTCGAGGTAGGGAAAGTCATCAGCGAGATGGTCCAGAAGTTGCGCGACCGCCCGGCCCCCTGAACGAGATACTCAGTCAGCCTCTCAGGCAGTTATGGGCAATAGCCATAGCCAGAAACCTTGCCGGAAACTGACAGGTAGGGAACGATAGCTCTCCACTATAACTCCGAGAGAAACCCTCGCTCGTCCACTGACCAACCCGACAATTCCAAGTTCTGGGACAGCATCTTTCCGCTCAATTCAACACCCTCTTCAATGTCATGGACTACGAACCCGGGTAGCATCCTTCCGTATGATTTTTCCAGCCAGCCTGGATGTGCTACGTCTCCCTTGTGGATCACTGGGTCAGGTGGCATAGAAAAACTAAGCACACGGCCCGATGACTCGTGGGCCACGAAGATTCCCTTCCCGGCATCGCTTTCATTCTGCGGCCCCTCCCCAAACAGATAGAGCGTGAGTGGAACCCCAGCAGCCCCGGCGACGCGGTGAACTTCACGCATCCGAGCCGTGCCGATAAGATCACGTAGAATGACCTTCTCGCTGGACAGGAGACCCAGTTCGGCGGCCCCGTCGTTCGGACCGAGGACCACGGCCTCGGCTCCGGTAATCGCCGGGAGCAAAAGGCCCCAGACCCGCCGCACCGCCAAGGGGGCCAAGGAGTCGATGGTAACCGCAGCCTTTCCGTCCCCAAGGTTATAAGGATCCGCCAACTGATGGGCGTTGAGTAAAAGCCCACCCCATTGCTCTTCGTCCAATCCGTCCAAGGCCCGCCAATCCTCCAGCCATTGCTCCGCCCCGGGATGCCCATGGGCCAAGGCGGAGGGATCTTG
>DIHT01000139.1 GCA_002420305.1 Akkermansiaceae bacterium UBA5689
TGTTAAGGAGCATTTGCGATGCGCTGGTTGCAAGGGGAATTGAGCCGGTGCTTGAAAAGGAGAGCGCGGAACTCATTGGGACGCCTGGCCTCGAGCGAGCATGGGAAGGGGCGGAAATGGTCATATCGCTCGGGGGGGATGGCACTTTTCTCAATACGGTGCATAAGATGGGCAACTGCGATGTTCCTGTCGCGGGGGTAAATATAGGGACATTGGGTTTTCTCACTGCCTGCACGGCTGCTGACGTTGAAGAGTTTGCTGCTGTTATAGCAAAGCGGAAGCACGCGGTTGTCATGCGAGCCGTGTTGCAGGTTTCCATGACGGATGAAACGGGGAAGGATCATGTCTTCATGGCGCTCAATGAAGTGGTGCTGATGCGCGGCGGAACCGGACGATTGATATCGCTGGAGGCCCGGGTGAATGGAGAGCTCCTCAATCGCTATCGCGCCGATGGGCTCATTGTCGCGACCCCCACCGGTTCGACGGCCTACTCTCTCGCTGCTGGGGGGCCGCTCATCGACGAGCAGGCAGGAGTTTTGGTAATCACGCCGATCTGCCCCCACAGTCTGAGTGATCGCTCTCTCGTGCTTGGCGATAGCTCGGTGATCGAACTAGAGGCGATTCAGCCTCATTCTGATTCGATACTTTTTACTGTCGATGGACGAGATGTCCTTCAATTAGAAAAATCGAGTGTGGTGCGGGTCGAGAGAGCGGCTTCACCACTAAAGATTGTGAGGCTCCCTCATCACAGTTTTTACGAGACCTTACGAGGGAAGCTTGGGTGGTCAGGCGGCTAGACAGCGGGCCTGCTTCCGAGTAGAAGAGGAGAGGATGAGATACGAGCAGATTGATAGTAGCCTTTTCGCGCAGAATCGCGCGCGGTTGTCTGAGTTGATGGAGCCCGGAGCAATGGCAATAATTCATGCCAATGACATCCTGCCTACCAATGCGGATGGGGTGCTGCCTTTCGTGCAGAATCGTGACCTGTACTATCTCTCGGGAGTCGACCAGGAGGAATCAGTTGTGATTCTATTTCCAGATGCAGCCGAGGAGAGAGACCGTGAGATGCTCTTTGTGAGGGAAACCAGTGAGCTAATTTCGATCTGGGAGGGTGAGAAATTGACGAAGGCGCAGGCGTCCGAAGTTTCCGGGGTCAAGCAAGTGAATTGGGTCAGTAGTTTTGATGCTCACTTCCATCGCCTGATGCCTCAGGCCAAAGCAGTATATCTATCCACCAACGAGCACTTGCGGGCGGAGATCGTAGTTGAAACGCGTAATGCCCGATTTATCAAAGAGTGTAGAGAGCGTTACCCTCTGCATGACTATAAGCGACTTGCTCCGCTGATGGATCAGCTGCGAGTCATTAAGGATAGAGTAGAACTAGTTCAGTTGCAGAAGGCGATCGACCTGACGGAAAGCGGATTCCGTCGAGTTCTTGAGTTTATCGAACCAGGAGTAGGGGAGTGGGAGATTGAAGCTGAGTATCTCCATGAGTTTGTTCGAAAACGCTCAAGGGGATTTGCTTATCCCCCCATAATTGGTGCGGGAAAAAATGCATGCGTTCTTCACTATCTCGAGAATAATGCCGTGTGTAACGATGGGGAGATGGTCCTCATGGACGTTGGTGCCGAGTGGGCAAACTGGAATGCCGACATGACTCGAACTGTCCCGGTAAATGGTCGATTCACCGACCGTCAGCGAGATGTTTATAACTCAGTCCTCTCTGTACAGCGTGGATCCATGGATTTTCTTCGACCTGGGGTTACCCAGCAGGAATGGCGAGATCATACGATCGACTTAATGGAGATTGAGTTGATCAAGCTTGGCCTCATTGATGCCGAAGAGGCTAAGAGGCAAGATTCTCGCGACCGTCCTCTCGTGAAGAAATATTACATGCACGGGATCGGTCACCACTTGGGCCTCGATGTCCATGACGTCGGAAATGCCTACGAACCTGTGAGGGAGGGAATGGTGTTTACGGTAGAGCCGGGGATTTACATAAGGGAAGAAAACCTCGGCGTCCGGCTTGAGGACGATATCCTTATTGGTAAGGACAAAAATATAAATATGTTCTCCAAGTTCCCCATTGAGGTGGAGGAGATCGAGGATGCAATGAATTCGTAAACCCTCCCGGAGGCCGGTGGCTGAGAAGGCTGGAGCTCTCTGGTGACCCTCTCCCTAGGTGAACTCAGGAAGAACCTCGCTCAGTGCGCGAAGGAGCTCGTCCATCGTCGAAAGAGTCTCGTTACCCATATTGCTGATGCGGAATGTCTTACCCTTGATTTTCCCGTAACCGCCATTAATGAGGAAGTTGTGGCGTTCGCGCACAGCTTTAATGAATCCCGGGACATCGATGCCGCGATTATTCTCTACCGCAGTAAGCGTTTTAGAGCGGAATCCGTCCGGGGCAAACAATTCGAAGCCGTTTTCCTCCACCCATTTGTGTACTTGAGCGTTGGTTTCGGAGTGCCGCCGGAATCTGTTCTCAAGCCCCTCCTCCATGATGGATGACACCATCGAATCCAGCGCATAAAGTAGGCTGATTGATGGGGTTGAAGGCGTATTGTTCTTCTGATGATTTTTCTCGAATTCGAGAAAATCGAAATAATAACCACGGTCGTTGGTTGTCTCTGCTCTTTCCAAGGCCCGCTCTGAGACGACAAAGACAGAGAGGCCGGGAGGAAGAGCCATTGCCTTCTGGACTCCTGCGAGCAAGACATCGACCCCGATCTCGTCAGTTGGAATGGGGAGGGCGCTGAAGGAGCTGACGGTATCGACTACCAGCAAAACATCGTCAAATTCATTCACAACCGCTGCGATGTCAGAGAGTGGATTCAGCACCCCTGTTGAAGTTTCATTATGAACAAGAGTAGCAGTGTCGAACCCGCCTTCTGCGAGCTTGGCTCTCACTGCTTCAGGGTCGATAGGTTGGCCCCACTCGGCTTGAATCTTTTCGGCTTCTTTTCCACAGCGCTGGGATACATCGAACCATTTATCAGAGAAAGCACCACAACACAGGGTTAAGACTTTTTTCTGAACGAGGTTCCGAATTGCGCCTTCCATGACGCCCCAAGCAGATGACGTCGAAAGGAATACAGGCCGTTTTGTCCCGGCTATTTCTTGCAGGCCAGGCTGTATGGATGCGTAAAGAGTCTCAAAATCTTTGCCTCGATGCCCAATCATGGGGGAGCACATCGCTTCATAGGTGGTGGGAGAGATGTCTACAGGTCCGGGAATAAAGAGCTTTGGCTTCGGCATTGCGACGAAACTTTGCTCTGGATTTCTGAGCTGTCGAGCGTGTTTCTGCGAATTTGTGAGTGCAGGTTCACTCACCGTCAAAGAGCTGGTGTTCGAGCTCTATTTCAAGGCGCCGTTGTCCGGCCTCATCCCTCCATGGGCTGGCGCTGTTCTCGACGAGCCGCAGGATTTTAACGGAAGCCGCCCAACGAGGCAGGGCGCCCTTGGAAAGAAGCTCGACGGCAGCAAAAGCACACCGAGAAAAATAAAACCATTCGCTCGGGTCCTTCCCCTCAGCGAGGTTGTCTCTCTGTACAACACGGTAGTAGGCTTCAAGTGCATCCCGTGATTTCTTGAGGTCCTCGAAAATCTGACCCTTGAGAAAGAATAGACGGTTACTTAAGCTGTAAGCTGTATCGGGCCGTGAAAGAATGAGGTCGTAGATCTTAAGAGCGGAAGCAAGGTTGCTGGCCTCGCCGAGTTCCCGATGGGCTTCGGCGGCGAGCATGTGAGCGTCAAGGATGAATGAAGTCTCGGTGTTGAGAAGGCTTGTGAGGGTATCCAAGGCCTTTTCCGGATGGCGGTTGATCTGGCTTCGAGCCAGAAGGAGTTTGGCATCCCTATAAAAGGAGCCCTTTTTTTCGATAATCGTATTCAGAAATACTTCAGCATCAGCGTCCGAATTCTCTCCTCCAACCTTGAGGGCTGACCTTGCGGCATAGAATAGGGCGGTTTCAGAGATTTCAGGGTTTTTAGTGGAGGAGGCAATATCCTGAAAGCGAGTTTGAGCGTCTAGCATGTCACCATTGTGAAAGTGCGCCTCAGCGATCTTAAAGCGAATGAAAGGTGTCATCCGGCTTGTTGGATCAGCTTTAAGAAATTGTTTTGAGGCCTTTATAGCTGGTTCCCAGTGCCCTGTGAGGCCGGCGACTTTGAGGTGAAGGTTCAGGTGTCGCAATCTTTCTCTGGGACTCAGGTTAGCCGCATCAAGCGAAGCGATCTGAATGCCGATCTTATTGAGGGCAGGGGCTTCAGTCGACCCGGTACGCACGACTGCTTCGAGTAGAGCAAGGCGAGCTTCTGTGCTTCGGTGATGGTCGGGGTGGCGGTCGAGAAAGGTTTGGAGGAGTGCTTCAGCATTGTCTGACTCCAGAGATGCCTCGTGTAGAGCCCTTTCGAGAAGAAGCGTGACCCGAGCCTCTGAAGAGTCGATGGATTCAAGAAGGCCGCGGAAACTTGTCTTGTCACCCGCCCGCAGCAGACTCACCCCAGCATTTACTGCTAAGATGTCACCCTCTCCTGCCGGTAGGGACCGATGGGCCCGCAGGAATGCTGATGCTGCCGAGTTGAAATTCTCACCTTCAAAATAGAGCAGCGCTAGCAGGCGTGCCGATTCTTGACGTATGGCGGGCACCCCGGATAATGCTTCAATTCTTGTGAGGGTGCTGATGGCGCTCTCCTTTTTTCGGTCGGCGATTTGAAGTTTGGCCATTTCAAGGATGGCGCGATCCCAAAAAGGATGGCGGGGCATGTTGGCCATCATCCAGCTAAGCCTCTCCTTGGCCTGCTCGTTGGAGTCACTGGTGTTTTTCTGTGCGAGAGAGATGGCGTGGTAGAAGAGAGCATACCCAGTTCTGGTTTCGGTGCCTGGCGAGATAATAACTTCGCCTCCGGGACGGGATTCATCGGGCTGGGAACTCGGTGTGAAGTCGGCCCATCTGCTTAGTTGTTCCGTTAAGCGCTTCCTGAGGGGGGTGGTTGAGGCCTCTCCATGGAGCCGGTGGAAAGAGATCTCCAGAAGAGGGCTTCTAGGCTGTGTGTCGATGAGGCGAACAAGGGCAGTGAAGGCTTCTTCCGGCTGTCCGGTTGAGCTTAAGCACTCGGCTAGAAAGACCTGAGCACTATGTCGTATTAACGGTTGAATGGGATTTGTATCCTCGATAATCCTGCGCAGAGGGGCAATGGCGTCCAGCTTGTTGCCCAGGGCGGCAAGGCGTGCCCGCAGGTAACTGACATGCACTTGCTGCTGGGGATTGGAGGGCTGGATGTTATCAAGCGTTTGCTCTGCCTCGGATGTCCTGTTGTTTGCTATAAGTATCGTGGCACGCAAGAGGGCGGCATCCTGTGACAGCTGAGTCTCATTTTCTTTGTCGAAGACTTTTTCCAGAAGTGCGTTAGCCCGGTCGGAATGGCCAAGAGCTGATAGGATATGCGCTCGCGAAAGAGAGCTCTGATCTCGAAGCTTTTTATCGCCGGTGTCTTCCAGTTGTTCGAAGAGCGTTGTGGCCTCGGTGAGTTTTCCCAGGAGGATATAGGCGTGCGCTGACCAGAAAGTGGCCGAGGGATCTTTTTGGGAGAGAGGCTCCTCCAAGTAGTTCAAAGCCGCATTTGCGTGATCTTCTCTCGCATTGTGGTGTTGCTGTAGCCGGCCGGTTCGAACAAGCGCCTCAGCCAGCTTGATGCTGATCCTCATCTGGGCCTGAGGATCATCCTTGAATTCCAATAAGGATGACTCAAGTGGAGCGATCGCTAGATCGGGGAGGTGCTTCCCGAGGGCGGTGACCCCCTTGATGAACAAAGCGCTCTTATCTGGTGTATTAGGCTCCTGACCCGGCAGCGAGGGGGCCAACACTGCTAATCCAATGAAAGGAATTAATACACGGAACACGGATGGACGATAGCAGGTTGGAGGCCAAATGCCAGATTGGATCACGTTGTTCCAAACGATCGGTCTCCCGCATCTCCAAGGCCCGGGCAGATATACCCATTTTCGTCTAAACAGCGATCTATAGCTGCTGTGGTGATAGCAAGGTCCGGGTGTGCTGAATGCAGAGCCTCAAGTCCCTCCGGGGCTGCTATGACACAGGCAAAGGAGAGCTGCTTCGCGCCCTGCTCCTTTAGAATTCGAACGGCCTCAATTGCGGTGCCGCCTGTCGCGAGCATCGGATCCAGAACGATGGTATTGGAATTCGCGAAATCCACCGATGGATTTGGGTAATATACTTCGGGTTTCAGCGTAGAATCGTCCCTGCGTATACCTATGTGAGCGACGGTTGCATTAGGGATCGCGGTGAGAAACCCCTCAGCAAGAGCCAGTCCTGCCCGTAGTATAGGGGAAAGGACCACGGGCATTGTGATACGCCGTCCGTCCGTCTCTTCAATGGGAGTTTCTACCAAACACGGGGTGGTTGCTAGGCTTGCGGTTACTTCCGGCACCATAAGGGTGGCAATGTTATGAAGGATGGATCGAAATTCTTGAGAGCTCGAATCCTTGCTCCGGAGGCGCGTCAGCCGGTCTGCGATAAGAGGATGTTCCAGGGTGGTCATTCTGATCCTGTGGGAGGCTGTAGGGTTTCAGTTGCCGAGATGCTCCCGTAATTCAGACTGCGTAATTCCCAGCTGCTGTGCGGTTTCCTTCAGGTTGTTTCCGCTTTGATCGAAGACCTTCCTGCATATTTCGCTGACGAGATGCTGGAGGAGGCTCTCACCCGACTCTGGTGTGGATAATAGAAGGGTGTCGAGTGCCGAGCTAATCTTCTGAGGTAGAGAAAATGGGCTGCGGGCAAATGGAATATCCTCAGGGAGAAGGAGGTCGGTAGTGCACAGCGCGCAAGCCCGGGCAATAGTGTTCTCAAGCTCTCTGACGTTGCCGGGCCAATGGTGCCTCTGCAGAGTTTCGATGGCTTCTCCGGTCAGGCGCATGCGAGCCATGCCTTGCTTTAGGGCCAGACGCTGCAAGAAGAACTCGGCAAGGAGGGGGATGTCTTCCGGGCGTTCGCGAAGGGGGGGGAGCGTAATCTCAACGACATTGAGCCGGTAGTAGAGGTCTTCCCTGAACTCCCCCTTGGAAACCTCGGCAGCAAGATCCTTGTTGGTGGCGGCAACAATTCTAACATCACTTTTCAGGGTTTCGTTACTACCCACTCTTGAGAATGTGCCCTCTTGCAGCACTCTCAGAAGTTTGACTTGTACTGCTCCGGGCATATCTCCAATTTCATCCAGGAACAGGGTGCCACCATCGCACTGCTCGAAGCGGCCCGCGCGACGAGCGAATGCTCCCGTGAAGGAACCCTTTTCATGACCGAAGAGTTCGCTCTCGAGGAGGTTTTCAGGAATCGCGCCGCAATTGATAGCAACCATTTCAGATTTACGCCTCGGGCTGTATTCGTGGAGAGCTCGCGCGACCAGCTCTTTTCCGGTCCCGCTCTCACCGGTAATTAATGCGGGGGCATCAGTCTGGGATATGCGACCCACGATCTTGAAAACTTCCTGCAGGGGCCTAGAAACCCCGATCATCTGCACCGGGCCCTCGGCATCTGGTACGGAGGGCATGCTGTCATTCGCCTGCTTACGCTGCTCAATATTCTGAAGAGCAGCCTCAACTACCGGGCGAAGTTCAAATGAGAGTGACTCCTTGCGCAGCACGTCGAGGGCGCCGCGTCGTGTCGCTTCGATAATTTGGGAGGTGGAGGGGAATCCAGCAGTCAGGACAACCACCGCATTGGTGTTCTTTGCGCGTAGCCGGGAAAGCAGCTCGAGGCCATCAAAAGGTTGTAACTGAATGTCGGCGATTACGAGGTCGATCGAAGTCTTGCCTACAACCTTGATTGCGCTCTCTCCGTTGTCACATCGCAGGATTCGTAACCCCTCTGCCTCGAGGTGTTTAGTTGCCCAGTTAAGGAAATCTAAGTCCTCGTCTACAAGAAGAATGGTCTGCTCGGTGGTGCCTAGAGCCATGGGGATATTGTCCAAGCATTCGATGCTAAATCGAGCCGAATCGACGGTTGCGCTCTCCATATTCGGCGATCGCCGCCTTCAGGTCAGGCTCCCTGAAATCTGGCCAGAATTTTTCACTGATCACGATCTCGGCATAACTGATCTGCCACAGGAGGAAGTTGGAAAGGCGTCGTTCGCCTGAAGTTCTGATCAAGAGGTCAGGATCAGGAATGTTTTTGGTGTAGAGCTTTTGGCCCATCAAGTCATTGTCGATATCCTCAGGGTTCAAAATTCCATTCGCGGCCTCACTTGCAAGTTGTCGGGCTGCATCTACGATTTCCTCCCTTGATCCGTAGGAAAGAGCCAGTACGAGATCTATATCACTGTTTGATGAGGTCTGGTCTATGGCGGAATAAAGTTCCCTCTGGCAATCCGAGGGAAGATCTTCGAGGCGCCCGATAGCGTGTAGCCTGACGCCTTGGCTTTTCATTTCTGGAGTTTTAACTCTTAGGAATTCCTTAAGTAAGGCCATAAGGGCGCGGATTTCTGCCTTAGGCCGTTTCCAGTTTTCGGATGAGAACGCATAGAGAGTGAGAAAACGCACTCCTAGCTTTTTACAGGCCTCTACTACCTCGCGGACCGATTCAGCCCCTGCCCGGTGGCCTTCGCGGCGGGGAAGGCCTTTCTCCCTGGCCCACCGTCCATTCCCATCCATGATGATGGCAACATGTTGTGGGATATGGGTATCGCTCACCGGTATATTCGCTTTTAAATGAAGCGGCACAGGCCGTTAATGCTTATACGGGAATCTCATTGGAAAGGGAGAATTTCCTAAAGAAGAATTGTCTGCTCCCTGTCAGGGCCAATACCCACATACTTTACCGGGGCCTCTGCCAATTCGGAAAGCCTAGTCAGGTAGGCCTGTGCCTCAGGTGGCAGATCATCCCAAGACCGGCACCCCGATGTATCGGAGTTCCACCCGGGATGCGTTTCATACACAGGAACAGCATGATTCCATGCATCCCGTTGAGCTGGAGGAAATGAGTGCTGCACGCCATCGATCTCGTAAGCGGTGCAGATCTTAATGTCGTCGCGCTGATCTAATCCGTCTAGGTTTGTCACTGCAAGATCTGTCACGCCATTGACCATTGAGGCAAAGCGGAGGAGCACGCAGTCCAACCACCCACACCGTCTTTTTCGTCCTGTGGTTGCTCCAAATTCCCGACCCATGCCGTGCAGATAGTCTGAGAACTCCTGGCTCTCTGTGATGTGGGCACCTTCGCCGACCCGGGTGGTATAAGCCTTGCAGACACCAATAACACGGTCGATTGCGATTGGGGGAAGGCCGCTTCCAGTACACGCACCTCCAGAGGTTGTGTTGGAAGAAGTGACGAATGGATAGGTCCCAAAGTCAATATCAAGGAAGGTTCCCTGCGCTCCTTCAAAGACAATGCTTTTTCCGCCTCTCCAAGCTTTATGCAAGGTAGGAATAGTATTCGTTACATGAGGTCTGAGGCGGTCAAGAGCGCCTTCAATTGAGTCCAGAACTACGGCGGGTTCATGGGTCGTCATCCCATGGCGTTTCAGAGTGAAGTTGGCGTCTTCAAGTCGCACCGATATCAAGTCTCTTGCCAGTTCAGGGTTAAGGAGGTCTGCCATTCGAAGCCCATTCCGAGTTGCCTTGTCAGAATATGCAGGGCCGATACCGCGACGAGTTGTGCCAATGGAGAATTTTCCTCTCGCCTCTTCCTGAGCGGCATCAAGGTCGCAATGATAAGGCAGCACTACATGAGCCCGGTCCGAGATGAGCAGGTTTTCGGGAGTGATAGTCACCCCCTGATCTTCAAGGGTTTCAATTTCTCTGACTAAGCCTATCGGATCAAGGACGACTCCATTGCCGATAACGTTTTGCTTCTTCTCCCAGAGTATTCCGGAGGGAACAAGATGAAGAATGTATTTGCTGGTTCCGACGATGACAGTATGGCCTGCATTGTTGCCGCCTTGTCCTCTTACCACGACGTCTGCGTCTTCGGTGAGGTAGTCAACGATCTTGCCTTTTCCTTCATCACCCCATTGGAGGCCGTTAACTATGGTGTTCATGAGGCGCTTGTCGCTACACAGCTATGGGTTACCCGCAATAAATAAGGCGCTGCGTTGTTTAAAATGCTACCTTGTGGCGTCAATAAGATCCGCAAACTCCTTAAAGAAGTAGGAGGCATCGTGTGGGCCCGGAGCTGCTTCGGGGTGATATTGAACTGAGAAGACTGGATCCGATGTGGAGCGGATACCCTCGACGGTCTGGTCGTTGAGGTTAACATGAGTGACCTCAACATGGCCAGGCAGGGAGTCAGGATCAGTTGCAAAGCCATGATTCTGTGAGGTAATGGAAACTGTTCCCGAGCGAAGGTCCTTAACCGGATGGTTTCCTCCGCGGTGACCGAACTTCAGCTTGAATGTTTTTCCTCCAAAAGCATGAGTGAGGATCTGGTGTCCCAGGCAAATCCCGAAAATAGGTTTTTGTCCGATAAGGTGTTGAATTTCGGAATGAATGTAACTGAGTGCGTCCGGGTCTCCAGGTCCGTTTGAGAGGAAGATGCCATCTGGATTGAGTACCAAGACATCAGCAGCGCTCGTGGAGGCTCCTACCACATGAACCTCGAACCCATGTTGACGGAGTTGACGTAAGATATTGTATTTCACGCCAAAGTCGTATGCGACGATCCGGTGTCGTGGCTCTGGCAGATCTATGTAGTAGCCTTCCTGATTTAAACAGGGGTTAGGGATGGTCCACTGGCGAGACTCCTCCTGCCACTCAAAAGGTTTTTGGGTGGTCACTTCCTTTACGAAATCGGAACCCGTCATCGGTGCCGAAGAGACGGCGGAATCGACTGCAGCGCTCTCTTCAAGTTCGGTTGTCAGGCACGCCCTCATCGCTCCCGCAGACCGGAGGTGCTTGGTGAGGGCTCTGGTGTCTACCTCCTGTATGCCAATGATTCTCTGTTCTGTCAGGTAGTCCTGGAGGCTTTGCTGCGACCTGAAATTCGATGGAGTATGACAGAGCTCTCCGACGACAAATCCTCTGACGTGCGCCTGACTCGATTCCGAGTCTTCCGGGATGATCCCGTAGTTCCCGATAAGCGGATAGGTCATGGTGACGATCTGGCCCCGGTAACTTGGATCAGTGAGAACCTCCTGATACCCAGTCATGGAGGTGTTGAAGCAGACTTCCCCTGTCGAGGTGCCACAATACCCAAAACCTTCGCCGCGAAATATGCGACCGTCTTCTAAAGCCAAAATAGCGTCCATTCGGCGCCCGGATCCTCGAGAAATGCTCGGTAATAGCAAGGTTTATTTGGAGAGAGAGGCAGCGATTTGTTGCGCTTTGTCCTCCCCTAATGAGCTGGGGAGATCTTGCGCCGAATTGTGAATAACTGGGTCGGTGCGAAGGGGTGAAAACCCGGGGTTTGGGCTACAAGGCGCCCTTTTCTGTGAGGAGGAGAGCTAGCGAGTTGCTGGTTGGAGATGGAAGTTCGCAAATTCGAGGAACCGGTCCCAGTCGTAGGCTTCAATTGAGTGGCCACCTTCCCGCAAATGGTAACCGATATGGCTTTCGATGATAGCTTGACCGATCGCTGGAGATTTCCTGCTGCTCAGAGAAGAGTTCACCCCCAGAAGGCGATAAGCTTCACCTGCATGATATGCAGAAAGGTACTCTCCGCGCGGATCCGCCCACGTATCATTAGTGCTACTGTGAACGTAGACGGGGCGGGGGGCTATACATGCCAGAAGCATGTGCTGATCCACAGGCAGGTCATCTTCCTGTTCGACAAATTTCCATGCGTTGCGACAAAGCCAGTAGGGGAATCGTGTCACCATTTTCTTGAGTGTTTCCCCTGATTTCCGGCGCCATAGCGCTGCTCCGGCACAACCGGACTGAGCGGAGATCGCGAGCGCAAACCGCGTGTCTTGCGCTGCAGTCCAGAGTGCAGTCTTGCCCATTTTGGAATGCCCCATGACGGCGACTCTCGTGTGATCGATATCCTGATCGGCCTCCAGATAGTCCATTGCTCTCATGGCGCCCCAGGCGCAGGCGGAAATTACTCCCCATTCGTGAGCTTTTGGGAAACTCTGACCCTTTGGGTAGAAAAGTTTGTGTATCCCATTCCGAAAATTAACCTCGTTATGTCCGACGAGGTCCTCGTGATAGACGGCACACAGAGCATAGCCCTGCTCGATAAATTTCCCAAGTGGCCATCCGTTCTTGAGTTTACCCGGCCTGAGAAGTGCTTCTCGAAAATCGTCACTCGTGGTGTTTTGAAAACTATGTTTCAGAAAGCAGGGGACAGGTTTGCTAGCCTTGTTGGGAACGAACAGGACGACGTGCATCGCCATCCTTCCATTTTTATTGCTCAGATGAATCTTGATGTCTTTTCGTGTTGCGGTGGAGTTCATGAACTCCGGGTCGCTGCGAGCCACTTCAAATTCAACAGTGACTGGGGATGATGGTTTGGGAACCCGGCCGTAAATGAGATTGCTAAAAAGCGAAAGGATTTCTGGTCGGCGGATATGATGCCACTGATCAGCAGTTGTGATTTGTCGACCGTCAGAAGTTACAAGTAGAGGAGGAAGGTCATAATGAGGAGTCTTGGCGTCGTCGTAGTTGACATCGCTATCATACTCCTTCGCTTCACGGGCCTCAGCGCTAAAGCAAAGGGCAAGCAGGGAAAGAGTCGCCGAGCGGATTCTCATGGGTGGAGGGGAACGGAAGGGAGCGGGAAAAGCAATGAGACTCTCAATTCCGCCAAGGAGTGACCAGCGGAAGTGCCGTGAGAGAGGGCCCGATTGTTGCGTGGGACTCCAGCTATGCCCGGTTCCTTCGCAGAAGAATTGAAGTGGTATGGGCGGGGGCCCGGGTGCAGTTTCTTAAGTCGAGTGCTCACCCCGGGCCATGACGACCTTGCCAGTTCGCACGGTTTCGATGATATCGAACTGAGAGAGCATGCCAACAGCGGCATCAACCTTTGGAGAGTCTCCCGTGATCATAGCCGTCATGGAGGAGGGGGTAAGATCGACAGTTTTTCCATTGAAGTGCTCGATTATCTGTAAGGCATCCGTGCGTTGCTGGGCATCGCCGACAAGGAATTTGATTAGAAGCATCTCCTTAACGACAGCATCCGCAGCAGTGTGCTCGTAACAATGCATGACATCGATCAGTTTGGTTACCTGCTTCACGATCTGCTCGAGGCCCTCCGGGGCTCCCTTGAGACCGATAGTCATACGGCTGAAGTGGGCATCGCGTCCCTGAGATACGACCAAAGACTCAATATTATAGCCACGTCGCGCAAAGACCTGGCAGATCCGCATGAGAACACCGGCCTTGTTGTTTACAAAAATCGAGAGGGTATGGATGACCTCATCGGGATTGGCTGACGTCGGGGTGTCAGTGGTAACTATTGACCTTGGCATGAGTCTAAGTGGGTTGGGCGAAGGAGACCAGATTCGATTGTTGCGTGATTTTGAGCGGGAGCGATTCCTAGGTGGAGCCCACCGGCTTGGCCATTTTCTCCTTAGGTGGCTCGGTGAGCATGTCTTCGAGAGCTGCACCGGCAGGAATCATGGGAAACACGTTATCTGTTTTACAGCACTCGGCATGAATCAGGCATGGGCCTTCATTATAATCGAGCGCTTTTTGCAGTATCCTACCTGTGTCTGCCGGACGCTTTATATTAAACCCTTGTATTCCGTAGGCGGCTGCGAGCTTCACAAAATCTGGATTTCCCTCAAGATCAACGCCGCTCTTCCGATCTTCGAAGAATAGCTCCTGCCATTGGCGGACCATTCCCAGATAGTGGTTGTTCAATACCAGAATCTTTAGAGGCAGTTTATGAAGAGCTGCGGTAGCGAGCTCAAAGAGGGTCATCTGGAATCCTCCATCACCTACGATGGCGACGACTAAGTCATCAGGACAGGCAAACTGCGCCCCGATCGCCGCAGGGAAACCAAAGCCCATGGTGCCAGCTCCTCCCGAGGAGAGCCACTTGTATGGAGCGTCATTCTTGTAAAACTGAGCTGCCCACATCTGGTGCTGGCCAACATCAGTTGAGATAATAGCTTCCCCTTTGGTCAGATGATAGAGTTCGTCAATCACCTGCTGCATTCGTAGCCCTCCCTGCTTGCGATATTGTAGCGGGAATTTCTTCTTGTAAGAGTTTAGGTGTTTCAACCAATCCTCTGTATCCAGCCGCTCAACCTTCTTGTTGAGTTTGACCAGAGAGGCCTTTGCATCGCCGATGACCTGAACGTCGGGGCGAATCATTTTGTTCATCTCAGATGGATCGATATCCATATGGATGATCTTGGCGTTAGCCCCAAACTTGTCAGCTTGCCCTATGATACGGTCGTCAAATCGAGAGCCAATGTTGAGGATAAGGTCCGCTTCAACGATCGCCTTGTTGGCGTAAGCGGTTCCGTGCATTCCCAGCATGCCTAGGGAATAATCATCAGTCTCCGGAAAGACGCCTTTTCCCAAGAGCGTCGTTGTGACTGGGCATCCAAGAGTTCGTGATAATTTAAAAAGCTCCTCTCCCGCCCGCGCGATCATGCAGCCCTGTCCGGCAAGGATAACAGGGCGTTGAGATTGGCTGATGAGGCCAACCGCCTCGTCAATCGCTGCCTCATCAATTTCCATTGACTGCTCGGGCTGGTAACCCGGCAAATTTACGGGGGGGTCGAGGTCGCCATCAAACGGATCCTGAGAAACATTCTTAGGAATATCGATAAGAACGGGTCCGGGTCGACCAGTAGTAGCAATGTGGTGTGCTTCTCGTGCAATCCGGGGAAGGTCGTTGGTGTCCTTCACAAGATAGTTGTGCTTCACGACAGGCATCGTGATGCTGAAAATATCAGCTTCCTGAAAAGCGTCTTTGCCGAGCATCCAGAGAACTTGCTGCCCTGTAAGGACGATCATTGGAACGGAGTCCATCTGAGCTGTCATCAAGCCCGTGACGGTATTTCCTGCGCCTGGACCCGAGGTCACCAAGACGGCTGCCGGCTTACCGGTCGCTCGGGCATAGCCGTCCGCCATATGGACTGCGCCCTGTTCGTGCCTTACCAGAACGAACTTCATATTGGTTTCGACCGTCTCCAATGCGTCAAACATTGGGAGAGCTGCTCCACCGGAGTAGCCAAAAATATATTCGATCCCAAGATCGTCGAGCGTCCGTAGTAGCGCTTGTGCGCCGTCCATTTGGTTCGATTTCATGAAAATTACGTTTGAGACGCTAAGTGCATCAAAAT
>DIHT01000152.1:0-28496 GCA_002420305.1 Akkermansiaceae bacterium UBA5689
ATTCCCCGGGCTTGTCTTGCCGGACTCGTCATCGCTGTTGCCGGATCTCTGATTTCTCCGCGTGTCATTCGGATTTGCCTGAGATCCACCCGCGATGACGCCCTCGTTCTTATCGTCAGCTTTGTCGCGGCCCTGTTTGCGCCACTACACACGGCCATCTTTATTGGAATCGCACTGTCCATCTCACTGTTTCTACGCAAGGCCTCCCGCCCTTACCTCGTAGAATATGAAGTGAACGACGAAGGTGACCTCAGAGAGCTTGGAGAAAAACGGAAGCGCCCCAACCCTTCCATTTCAATCGTTCATGTGGAAGGCGACCTCTTTTTTGGCGCTGCGGAACTTTTTCGAAACCAAATTCAGCGCACCTTCGTTGACGAAAACCTGAGAGTTATCATTCTACGATTGAAGAATGCCCGTCATCTGGACGCCACGAGCGTCCTTGCTCTTGAAGACCTGATCCGCTCCGCACGAAAAGAGGGCAGGCATATCATCGTATCAGGTGCCTCTCGCGAGGTATATCGCGTTTTGAAATTCTCAGGTGTCCTTGAGGTTCTGCAGGAAGGTTGCGACCGTTCCAGAGGGGAGAGCAACCTCTACCTCTTCATGCCAAGCAACCCCAATATCTCTACTCGTGATGCCCTGAAGAGGGCTCAGCAGATTTTAGGCACCGACAAGGCCGATATTAAAATTTTCTACGATCCCGAAAAAGGGAGCTGATACAGGACTACCGGCTCTCAACAGCCTGAAGGCAGGCTCATCCTACCCGGTAAACGATTCGCGCCTTGGTCGTATCGTAAGGCGACATCTCCATTTTCACCTTGTCGCCTACCACCAGCCTGATGAAACGCTTTCGCATTTTACCTGATATGTGGGCAAGAACCTCGTGATCGCTGGCCAACTTGACCTTGAACATTGTACCAGCGAGAACCGATGAAATTGTTCCTTCCACTTCGACAGCCTTGTCCTCTCCATCCGCGCCCTTCTTGGGCCCGCTGTAGTCCGTGCGGCGCCTCCGGCGGCCGCCTCTGCCTCTCCGTCTTCTTGGTGGTCCTGCGATAACTTAAAATTGGGTTGAGCGAAGCAACATACGCAGCTGCGCGGCTCCATCATTGGCGATATTCTCCTTCCCGCAATCGAAATCTGTGCTCAAAGGCCCTTATTTAAGGTCTTGGGGCATCCCGCAATCGTTCATTGCCACCAAGGATTAGCGTTGACATGAACTGGCCTCGCTCCTAGCTTTCCGCCCCTTTCTCGAACCGGCCAAGCCTCTACAACGCCTGAAATGAAGACCTTTTCTGCAAAAGCCCCTGAAGTTGATCGCAAGTGGTATGTTATCGACGCAGCCGACCATATCCTTGGCAAGGTCGCAGTGGAAGCTGCCCGCCTTCTTAGAGGAAAGCACAAACCGATCTTCACCCCCCATGTCGATACAGGAGATCACGTGGTGATCATCAACGCAGAGAAGGTTCGCTTGAGTGGTAACAAGGAAACCGAGAAAATTTACACCAGCTACTCTGGATACGTTGGCGGCCAAAAGGTGGAAACACCGAAGAAAGTCCGAGCTCGGAGACCTGAGCTGCTCGTCGAGCGCGCAATCCGAGGCATGGTTCCTCACACCCGTCTTGGGAGAGCGCAATTGCGGAAATTAAGAGTTTACGCAGGAGCTGAACACGAGCAGGAGGCTCAGAAGCCTGAGCCGTACACGATCTAATTATCTATCGGAAGCGAATACCCTTTTCCAAAATGCCTGCTACTGAAAACACCTACACTGCCACTGGTCGGAGAAAGACTGCTGTTGCCCGGATCTGGATGACAGAAGGCACGGGAAGAATAATCATCAACAATCGATCGTTCGAAGAGTATCTCCCAACAATCCCTCTTCAGAACGAAGTTCTAGCCCCCTTCCAAACTACAAATCTAGTCAACAAGTATGACCTCAGGGTAGTGGTTCAGGGCAGCGGAATACCAGGACAGGCTGACGCCATCAAACTTGCAGTGGCCAGAGCACTTACGGAAATGGATTCCGAACTGCGCGCAAGCCTTAAGGCTGCAGGCCACCTCAGGCGTGACCCACGCGCCAAGGAGCGAAAGAAAGCTGGTCAGCCCGGCGCTCGGAAGCGCTTTCAGTTCTCCAAGCGATAGGGCATTCGAAGCCTCAGAGATCCAAGCCGCTCGTCCACAGACCTGCGGCTTTTTTCTTTTTTTGTTTAGCCTGTCATCTCGGTTTGGCCTTGAATCTGGGAGGTGAGATTACTCTCTTGGAATGTTAATGGAATCCGGGCTGCGCTCGGCAAAGGAGCAGCGGAGTCCCTCCTTGAGGTAAACCCGGATGTCTTCTGCCTGCAGGAGACCAAGGCCCGCCCTGAGCAGGTGGAGCTTCCCCTTGAACTGGGAGGCTACCGCAACTACTGGAACTCTGCCGAAAAGAAAGGGTATTCAGGTACTGCGATCTTCTCAAAAGAAGAGCCCTTGGATGTCTTCATGGGCATGGGCATGGACAAGCATGACAATGAAGGCCGTGTGATCTCTGCTGAGTATTCCGACTTCATGCTAGTCAATGTTTACACTCCTAATTCACAGGACGGACTGCGTCGCCTGCCGTATCGGATGGAGTGGGATAAAGCCTTTCGTAACTATTTGAGGCATCTGGAAGACACCCGGGACAAACCGGTTATTTTCTGTGGGGATCTTAATGTGGCCCACCATGAAATTGATATTGCCCGTCCGGGCCAGAATCGGAGGTCAGCAGGATTTTCAGATGAGGAGCGCGAAAGCTTCAGTGAGACCTTGGCATCAGGCTTTACCGATTCGTTTCGCTACCTGCACCCCGATACTGCAGAGGCCTACTCCTGGTGGTCTTACCGGGCACAGGCACGACAGAGGAATATCGGTTGGCGTATCGACTATTTCGGCATCTCGGACTCCCTCATTCCCCGGCTTGAATCAGCCTCTATCTATCCTGAGATCCACGGCTCCGACCATTGCCCGGTCGGCATTGTTTTGAAGTGACTCAGGGGGAAGATAAGCGCAATCCTAGAGCCGCTCTTTGCTCGTGCCCCCGGACCCGATTACAAGGGCAGGTCGTAGCTCCGACCCGAGACCCCATCTCTCCAGTTTACAAAAGCAGCATTTACCGTCGCATATCCGCCTGGCGTGGGATAATTCCCAGTGAAATACCAGTCACCACATGACTCCTGCAAGGAGTTGTGAAGGTTGCCGATAGTCTGGAAAATCACCTCAACCTCACCCTGCCATCCATTCTCTGGATATACCATCCCGCTGATCTCTGCGGAAATCTCTTCGGCCGTAAATGGCTCGTAAATCTTCTTAACGCAGTTCTGCATCTCATCCCAGGGCTTCCGGAGCTCTTCCAGACAGTCCTGGTGCACTTCCTCTATGAGACTCTGGCGCCCGTTGCGCTCTAGCAGTCGAACAGCCGCTTGAAACGCGATGAACTTCCCCAGTTCCGACATATCAATTCCATAACAATCCGGGTATCGAATCTGCGGAGCGGTCGAGCATATGACAATTTTCCTTGGATTCGTCCGCCCAAGAATCTTGAGTATCGAAGTCTTGAGCGTTGTCCCTCGGACAATCGAATCATCAAGGGCCACGAGAGTATCATCTTCTCCCACAACGCCGTAGGTAATATCGTATACGTGCGATACCAGCTGGGCCCGTCCCTTCTCCTGAGAAATAAAGGTCCGCATCTTGATGTCCTTGTGCGCAATCTTTTCCCCCCTCGGCCAGTTGGCCATGATGTGATGGTTGAGCAAGTCTTCATCCAGATCTCCAGAGCGGGCGGCTTCCAGAATGTTTGCTCTTACCCGATCACGGCGATACTGGCGGAGACCATCCATTAGGCCATACCAGGCTGTTTCCGCGGTATTTGGAATAAAGGTAATGACAGCCGCACCGAAATCTCCATCGATGGATTCCACCACCTGTTCGGTCAAGGCTGCGCCCATCGCCTTGCGCTCCTGATAAATAGCTGGGTCATTCCCTCTCGAAAAATAAATGCGCTCGAACGAGCAGTGCCGCTTCTCAGCGGGAGGAGCAAACCGCTCTTCGCTCATTGTCCCGTCTCTCTTGATTGTTGCTACCACTCCCGGCTCGAGCTCCTCCACTTCCTGCTGAGAGGCCTCAAAAACGGTCATTAAGGGAACGCGCTCCGAGGCATAGGCAACCACTTCATCCGTTACCAACCGGTGACATGGTCGGATTCCATGTGGATCACGCATGACAAACACATCTCCATTTCCAATCACCCCGCAGATCGCATAGCCTCCGTCCCAGCCCCCAGCAGACTCAGTGACTATTCTACTAACATCTAATTCATCCGAGATCCGCTGTGGTATCTCTTTTCCGGGAACTCCGTCGTCGCGCAAGCGGCGGTAAATATCTGAGTGAGCTTCATCGAGATGAAACCCGACCTCTTCCTGGACGGTCTGGGTGTCCGTTCCGAATACCGGATGCTGCCCCCGCTCAATTAATTGCTCATTGAGAGCCCTGGCGTTGGTCATGTTAAAGTTTCCCATGACCATCAGGGTTCGCGTGGGCCAGTTGCTCCGGCGCAGGTAGGGATGGCAGGAACCAGAATCAAATTCACCCGAAGTTCCGTAACGAAGGTGCCCGATGAGGACTTCTCCGGCAAAATCAAACCTTTGCTTCAAGGCGTCGGGATCATTCAATTCCAGCTCGCCCTTTCGCGCGAGTTGATTGACCTGCTTGAGCTCAAGTTGAAACAGATTTGCAAGTGAATCACGAGAAGAGTCTCGACGACGAAAGATGTAGGGCTGCCCCTTCGGCATATCGAGCTTAGCGCAGCCAATCCCCACGCCGTCGTGGCCCCGGTTATGCTGCTTTTCCATGAGCAGGAATAACTTACGAAAACCCCAGAGAGCATCCCCGTAACGGTCCTGAAAATAAGCCAAAGGCTTACGTAGGCGTACCACCGCAATCCCGCATTCGTGATTCAGGTGATCGCTCATCCAGAACTTATTGCTTGGAACTCACCCGAATTCCCGGGGTCTCATCAACTACCCCAAGAATAGTTCCACCCGGACCAGCCTCAACTGCAGTATCAACCTCAGACTCATCCACTATCACTACCCAGCCAAAACCCATGTTGAACGTATGCCAGCAGCTGGTCTCATCGACAAAGCCCAGGAGCTTCTGCACTGCTGCATTTTCCCATTCTGGAACCAAAAGGGAGGCCCCGTATCCCTGCCCCGCAAGCAACCTCTCCAGATTCTCCGGAAGCCCTCCGCCCGTGATATGCGCCATCGCTCTGGCTCGAATACCCTTCGCCTTCAAGTCACTCGCCACATCATGGTAGAGCCTTGTGGGAGGAAGAAGAGACTCAACCTCGTCTCGCGAGAATTCCGCACTATTTTCGGCAAGGACTCGCCGAACAAGACTCCAGCCATTTGCGTGGATTCCGTCTGACTCATATCCTACTAGGACATCGCCAGGAGCGATCGTCCCTGCGTCCAGCATTTCATCTTTTTCCACACAACCGACACAAAATCCAGAAAGCTCAACAACACCCTCAGGAACAAGCCCGGGCATTTCCGCAGTTTCCCCACCGGCGAGAATACATCCACACTCTTCCAGGTAATCCGCCATCCCTGCAACCAGTCGCGTGATACGGTTCTCATCGAGTTGTGCTATCCCGATATAATCGAGGAACATAAGCGGATCTCCTCCTGTCGTCAGGATATCGTTGACGCTCATGGCAACAAGGTCCTTACCTGCATCCTCGATCCGGTCATACTCCAGCTGGACCTCGAGCTTTGTTCCCACTCCGTCACACCCGGTAACAATCACCGGGTTCCGGTAGTCCTTGAGCTCAAGCGCGGCGGCAAATAGTCCGTATCCCCCCATCAACTTCCGCTGCCTCTGGGTCCGCTGAACGTGGGTGCGGATATCACCGACCAGGGCCGCCGCCTTCACCGTATCAACACCTGCCTCTGTGTAGGTCAGCTTGTCGGCCATTCCATTGTTTTTTAACAGGCCAAGGCTTGACCGCAAGCCCAACATCACCAGCCCCCGCCACACACACCTTTATATTGGTATCGGCCTATGATCTCCCGAATTTACGCTCCAGTTCCGAGAGGGCAAACTCGACCAGAATCGGCCGCCCTCCAGGAGTGATGTACGGTTGGTCGCATTCGAAAAGCTGTTCCAGCAGAGCTTCTCCCTCATTTGCGCTGCAACGGCCTCTTTTCGCCCCTGCCCGTGCCAGTTTCGCGGCAAACTTCTCAGCAGCTAGCTCACGGCTGCTTTTCCCCTCAGCGCTGTGAACAAGTTCATCGACAATATCGAGGAGCAGGGCTCTGGGCTCCTCCTTACTCAGAGCCGAGGGAACACACCGAAGCTGCACCGTCCCAGCCCCAAAGGGTTCCAGCTCCATCCCTGCCAACCTGAAGTTATCCACATTTCTAAGAACCACATCAAGATCGCGGGATTCCAGATCAATGAGCAACGGCACCAGCAAACCCTGAGATTCAGCTTCTCCCTTCTCCATCACCGCCAGAATGGTTTCGAATAAGATCCGCTCGCGCGCAGCTTCACCCTCGAGAAGCGCCAATCCGTCGCTTCCCTCCAGGATAAAATAGGAGCCATGCAGCACTCCCATAACGTGAAACGGAAGGTCTCCGGAGCCACTACTACTTGCTACGAGTTCCGGTTGCACCTCCGCTGTCCAGGTTCTGGGGCCTGATGACGCCGAGTCGCTCTCCCTAACGCGACTTGCGCCTCTGTCCGGATGGATCTGCCCATCATTTTCACCTGTCAAGGATTCAGGATTCTCTCTCCGTGGATAGGCGAACTCTGAGATCTCTCCCTCGACAACACTTTCCTTCACGACTGAGCTACCTGCTCCTGAAGGAAGCGCAGCGCCTGGCCCCCAGCTCGCTTTTCTATTCACGGCATCTCCGATAGCCTCCAGTAAAAGAGCTCGCAGGTCCCCTGGCCGGTGAAACCTCACCTCCCGCTTCGAGGGATGAACATTTACATCGACAAGCAAAGGATCCATCTCCAGCCAAAGCCAGGCTGCTGGATGACGATCCCCCGGAATTGATCCTCGGCAGGCTTCTGCCAGTGCCCGCCAGACCACCTGGTCCTCGACCGGTCGCCCGTTCAGAAACAAATACTGCCCCCTCCTGCTTTTTCGAGCAGCATCCGGGGATCCAAGGTATCCGCTGACTGCCATACCAGGATATTCGAGGCGGCAAACTTCCCGCAGGTTAGCGAGATTCTGTCGGCCGCCAAGGTCTGCAATACGAACTCTTCTGTCGTCAGTCGCAGGGACGTCAAAGGAGACTTTTCCGTCCTTTCGATATATGAACCGAGTCCCCGGACTTGAGAGCGCATGAAGCCTCACCTGGTAATCAACATGGGCTGCCTCAGTGGACTCACTTCGTAAGAATTTCCGGCGAGCCGGGATGTTATAAAACAGATCCCGGACTTCGACTGTCGTCCCCGGGGGGCACCCTGCTTCACAAACGTCCTTGAGCTGTCCTCCCTCCACCATGATCGCTGTTCCAGAAACAGAATCCTGAATCCGGGTCATCAGACGAAACCGGGATACACTGGCAATCGAGGGGAGTGCCTCTCCTCGAAATCCAAGCGTCATTATCGCATTAAGCTCTTCTTTCTCTCGGAGCTTGCTAGTTGCATGTCGCTCCAAACTCAGGACCGCATCATCCCGCCCCATACCACACCCGTCATCAGTCACTTTGATGAGAGCTATTCCCCCACGCTGGCTCTCGACCCGCAACTCATTCGATCCGGCATCGAGGCTATTTTCCACCAGTTCCTTCACTACACTGGCCGGACGCTCCACAACCTCCCCCGCAGCCACTTGGCTGGCAAGGGCATCGGGCATGACTCGGACATCTGGCATGGAATCAGCATAGAAGCTTTCAGCACGCGCTCCGATCCAAATTACGAGCTCATTGAAAGCGGGATATCCCACGGACCGTGCGCAAAATAAATGAGCCTCTCGTTGAAGGTCAGCCCCAGGTTTTTAAAATTTACTCTTTGTATTCTGAGGTTTAAACCAAACTTGCACATCGGTTCTTGTCAAATATTCCGCCTATCTGTCACTACCACAAAGAAGCACTGGCACATTTCTCAGCCCGCCCCCATCCTTTTCTGCCTGTTTAATGATTACGCTCACAGATATCGCCGTCCAGGAACTGAAGGCCCTTCTGATCGACAAAAAGGCTTCAGATGAGTCCGGCCTCAGGCTTGGTGTACAACGAGGAGGATGTGCCGGCCTACAATATACCATGCAGGTATCCAATAAGACAGAGGGAGACGAGGTGATCGAACAAAGTGGGGTGCGGGTCTTTCTCGCTCAGGATAGCCTCGAGCACCTCAAAGGGTGCCATATCGACTATTCGAATGACCTTTCCGACGCTGGCTTCAAGATTGTGAACCCGAATGCTGCACGCTCATGTGGTTGCGGCACTTCTTTCGAAGCAAAAGAAGAAGGGGTTGAGCCCGACTACGATTCAAGTCTCGACGGAAGCAACTGCTCCTGAATGCCGCACACGATGACTTTCTTCCTTCCGCTTCCAGGCTCCTTCCCGGAGCTGATGGGGGCAGGTTTCTCCGTAGCCCCTCCTTTGTCGCGGCCTGACATCCTGCCTCGGACCACAATTCATTTACTACCCCGGATCGTAGCTCGAACTCGTCACCGCTGATGCCAAGGTCTCAGGAGTTGAAGAAATTTATCAAACGCCGTCCACCTTGGTTCTGGTGGATGCTTGCCCAGCTCCTTGCAGGTGCGTTTGCAGTCGCTAGCTGGAGCTTTTGTCTCTTTCTATTCAGTGTCCCCGAGCGTCCATGGAATTATGAAACCCTCCGGAAGCTCGGCAGAATCTCCCCTGTCCAATCCTATGATCCGATCGAAGCTCCGGAGGGCGCGAGTGCAGATCCTCAGTTACTTCTTTCGAAATTTTACTCTCTCTCCAGTGCTCAGTTGGCCGCTCACAACCTTCATTTCAAGCGGAACTACATCACGAACTTTACCAAGCCAGAGGTTGTTCACTACATTGAGGGAACCTACCAGCTCACAAGCACTCGCCAACTCACGGAGGCAGACTTGTTTTACCCCGGAATGGCCTGCCGGTTCGAGGCCATCGTCCGAGCTGACGAACTGGCGGAACCAAGTCCCTATCCGGTGATCCTGGAGCTTCTCCTGCCTTTAGATACACCCGTAACCAATTCATTCTATCCCATCGGACACCAGCTCACTCTGAAATACCTCGAGCACAGGGCCCTCATCCTGCATGCCTCAAGAACAGGCACTGCCAAGGAACCTCAACTGTGCCTGACCGTGGTGCCCCTAGCCTTTGACAATTATCAGGATCCCGATGGGAATCCACTGCCACTCGCACCACCCGACCCGCTCAGGGTTTCGGCTCAATTCCCGGTGCTGACCGAAAACCAACCTCAATAAACTTTCCCGCGGAATCTCTGGAATTTACTCTGGCAAACAACCCGATTCTTCACCTTCCTCTGAGACGGATTGCCTCGGATGGCCCCAACACGAAGTTTTCGGTTCCTGCAGGATTCACCTTTTCGCCCTCCTGCACCTGATACTCAAAAACCTTCAGCGGCTTCACTCCAGCCACCTGCGACATAAGGTAAACACGAACAGCCAGCGGCTCTTTCCCCTCTCCACCTGGTAGTTTACGTGCAGTAAACTGCACCTCATTTAACCCGTCTCTCGCACCCCCAATAACCACCTCCGAAGCCTTGGTATTCTGATACAGGTGCCGGCTAACGCCATTCACCATCACTTTCACCTCCCGCCCCGGACAGTAAACATAGGTCTTGGCGATATATTTCACGGCCCCGCGAAGCACTATGGCTGGCTGCTCGATATTCCCCTTCGGCGAAAACTCTGGCCCCTCAAGGTGGTCAAGCCTTCCTGCCTCAAGCTGTTTCCGTGCTTCTGGAATACTTGCGAGGTTCATGTAATCTGCAGAGTCATACTTCCAACGATTGCCTTCTTTCGCAAACGAGAGAACCAAAAGATTGTTGGGCGGAGTTCCACCTACCTTAAAATCTACAGGCCCGAGGTAAATCATGTTGGCCGTGATTCCTTTTACTTTGACTGCCAGCAGTTTCAGCGGCCGGTTATCAGGTGGGCTCGCAGGAAGGCTCGAGAGGGCAAAAGATATGGGCCGACGCTCTGAATAAATTCTGTTGAGGATGGAGATTCGGCGATGAGAGGCTGTATGAACCTGCCATTTCTCAATATCTCTCCTGATCACGGAGTCTCTCCAATACTGGTATACTGCATCAAGATGCCGAACGAGGGCGGCATCGGCCTTTTGCGGAGCCGCCTGCAGCGTCCCGGCAATTCCGCTCACACCCAAACAGGCTAAAACCATACGAATCATGATGTAAACTATGGACATCCTCGATCCTGAATGAAAAATAAATCCACCCGTTCTTCCCTTTTTCACGTGATCGACCAACTTGTCAAAGCTCCCGCAATCGGTGAGGCGCGCGAACAAGAGCTTCTGAAGAAGGCTCATTCTTTCATTTACTTTCACTCGCCGGAAAAGGACCTGGCTGCGCACTTCTTTTTCCCACCCGGACACGAACCACAGTCTGCAAGTGCGCCAGTCATCCTCTTCCTCCACGGAGGAATGTGGGATCTCTCCATGGCAACCCAGTTTGTTCCCCACGCACTTCACTTCGCGGCGCGCGGTGCCGTCTGCATGTGCGTCGAGTATCGGGTTGCGGGAGAGAACAACAGCAACAGCCCCGTCGACGCTCTCGAGGATACTGCCATGGCAATGGTTTTTCTTCGAAAGAACGCAGCCATCCTCGGTGTCGACCCAGAAAAGATTGTTCTAGGGGGCTCGGGCTCAGGAGCTCACCTCGCCCTTTGTTGTGCAACCCTTCCTGAAATTGGAAAAGAGCCCGGAAAGCATTTCCGACCCTGTGCTCTTTTTCTGTTTAGTCCGGTTGTCAACACTACAAGTAAGGGGGTAGGCGGAGAGAGCTTCATTTCTGAAGAGGAAGCAAAACACTTTAGCCCCTCTGAATACGTGCCACAGGCAGGCCTTCCCCCTTGCATGCTTTACCATGGCAAGAATGACCGGCTCATTCCTGTCGAGCTAGTGGCGAAATTTGCCAAGCGATACGGCAAGAAAAAGAACCGTTGCGAGCTGATCGAATTCGAAGGTGCTGGCCACACCTTTTATAATTACAACTCTCATCAGCAGAATTACGAGGTCACCCTGCGTTCAGCAGACGCCTTTCTGGTAAGCCTTGATATCCTCGAGCCCGATCCTCTCGCTAACGAACTTCAATGAGCACCCCCCTGCCGGGCGGTCCAAGACACGAATGGGCCATCTATTCTCGATTGAAACCTGTTGCCTTTGAATTCTACGGGCAACCCAAGACCCCAGCCACGCCAGCGAAGATTATTCACAGTCTGTAACTCTAAAGGTTGCCTCGGACCCACACCACCGGCTCAAAACGACTGTAAGGCGATGACGGGGGACAGGACTTGCACAAAGTCAGGACCTTCTGTAGATTCCCGCCAACTGCAACCTGTTATGTTCAAGAAATCACTTCTCACCGCTGTTGCCATTATTGGGTCTTTCCTCACTGCCACCGGTCAGGATGACGCTGCGAAGCCGCCCAACCCTCTTGAGACACCCTCTCCCAAGGGAGCCCGCGTTTACATACAGGGAATCAAGGATGGGAGGACCTTCAAAGGACCCGTCACGATTCGTTTCGGACTTAAAGGAATGGGCGTGTGCCCTGCAGGGACCTACCTTCCTGATACAGGACATCATCATCTTCTGATCAACATGGATGCCTCTGAACTCGACAAGAAGTTGCCGATTCCTTCCATCGATGGAAAATGCCTTCACTACGGCAAGGGACAAACCCAAGTCACCCTCGACCTGCCAAAAGGCAAGCATACTCTCCAGCTCGCTTTCGCAAATTTTGCGCACATCCTTCACAAGCCTGCGGTGATTTCGAAGAAGGTCACCATCACGGTAGAGTAGAAGTATCCAGTGGCAGGATAATCCATTGAGGGATCAAATGCCCTCAAGCTAGCATCCCGGCCGCAGACAGAGCCTTCGCCAGTTTGAGCCCCCGCCGGGGTGTATGAGTGTCCACCCAGCCAAATGGCGTGGACACTGATCAGGTGATTGCCTCAGGGATTTCTTCCTGTGAGCGCAATTGCAGGATTCTCCTACGGGAGCTGAGTGCTACCCATGAGATAGCGGTCGCATTCTCGCGCAGCTCCCCGCCCCTCGTTAATTGCCCACACGACGAGGCTTTGGCCGCGCCGCATATCTCCAGCAGCAAGAACCCCTTCCACGTTGGTTGTGTATTGTTCGTGCTCAGCCTTGACGTTGCTGCGCGCATCCGTTTCGAGCCCAAACTGGTCTACAACCTCTTGCTCCGGGCCCACAAACCCCATCGCGAGGAGCACTAGCTGACTGGGCAGAACCCGCAGCGTTCCCTCCGTCTCGATTGGCGAAAATCGCCCGGCCTCATCTTTCTGCCAAGTGATGTCCACTACCTCGATACCCGAAACTTTACCATCGTCGTCCTTGATAAACTGCTTCGTCATGACGAGATACTTACGAGGTTCTTCACCCTGCAGGGCCTGTGCCTCCACCTGACCATAGTCGAGGGTGTAAACCTTGGGCCACTCGGGCCAGGGGTTGTCCGGAGCACGCTCCATGGGCGGCATGGGCATAATTTCGAGCTGGATAACACTTTTACACTTCTGGCGAAGACTAGTGCCAACACAATCTGTGCCTGTATCGCCCCCTCCAATGACAATCACATCTTTCCCTGTCGCATTGAGTTCTTCTGGGTTCGTTCCATCGAAATCGTGATCAAGCTGATGACTAGTATTGGCAGTAAGGAAATCCATGGCCATATGGACCCCCTTCGCCTCTCGATTGTCGATCGGCAGATCTCTCCCCTTGGTGGCTCCACAGCAGAGAACTGTGGCGTCGAAATCCTTGGCTAGTCGTTCCTTCGACCAATCTGGGTCCTTCCCGATATCAACGCCCGTCACAAATTCAACTCCTTCCTCACGCATGAGATTAACCCGGCGGTCAACGACCTCCTTCTTATCAAGCTTCATGTTGGGAATGCCATACATCAGCAATCCCCCAATCCGATCAGCTCTCTCAAAGACGGTAACCTGATGGCCCGCGAGGTTAAGCTGATCCGCACAGGCAAGACCCGCGGGACCAGAGCCAACCACGGCAACCTTCCTGCCTGTCCGCTGGGCGGGGACCTGAGGCGTAAACCACCCCTCTTCCCAACCACGGTCAACGATAGAGCACTCTACATCCTTGATCGTTACGGGTGGCTCTATGTAGCCGAGCACACAGGAGCCTTCGCAGGGAGCCGGGCAAACACGTCCGGTAAATTCTGGGAAATTATTCGTTTTGCGCAACCGCTCAAGCGCTTCCTGCCAGCGATTACGATACACCAGATCATTAAACTCCGGGATGAGATTGTTGACCGGGCAACCGCTGGCCATACCAGAGATGAGAAGACCCGTATGGCAATATGGAGTCCCACAATCCATACAGCGCGAACCTTGCTCCATCACCTTCTCGTCTGAGCGATGGGCATGAATTTCCTTCCAGTCCTTGATCCTCTCAAGCGGCGGACGATTGGGAATAGTTTCCCGTTCGGTGTCTAAAAATCCTGTTGCTTTTCCCATTACGTTAAACTGTGTCTGCTTAGCGGAAGAGTAAGCCTTCCCGTGCTGGAAAATGACGCCAGTCCCAGCGCCACGTTCACCTTATCTTGATATCTGGTTCAATTGCCAACCTTTGCGTTTTCTTCGAATGCCGCAAGAATGACAGCGTCTCCTTCGAGTCCACTCTCCTCCGCTCTCTTGATGGCATTGAGAACCCTCTCGTAATCGGCAGGGAGGACCTTGAAGAACTGAGGGACGATATTGCTCCAGTCATCCAGAAGCCTCTTCCCCTTCTCACTCCCCGTGAGCTCAACGTGCTTCTCGATGCGATCTTTCACCTCCAAAATCTCGCTGTCACCACACTCGATCAGGGGGTAAAGGTTGACCATTGCGCGGTTGAGCTTGGACTCAAAGTCCCGGTTTTCATCGTATACGTAGGCGACCCCACCACTCATGCCTGCCGCAAAATTGCGCCCGGTTCCACCGAGGCAGACCACCGATCCACCTGTCATATACTCGCAGGCGTGATCACCTACTCCTTCAACCACCGCGTGCACACCACTATTCCGGACACAGAAGCGTTCGCCTGCCATGCCCGCAATATTAGCTTCACCACTTGTCGCCCCGTAGAAAGCCACGTTCCCGATAATGATATTTTCTTCGGGAACGAAGTCAGGGTGCGAGCTCCTTGGAGAGTAGACAATCACCTTAGTTCCACAAAGACCCTTCCCAATATAATCGTTAGCGTCTCCTTCCAATTCGAGCCTCATCCCTTGCGGACAAAATGCCCCGAAGCTCTGCCCTGCGCTTCCTTTAAACTTGAGTTGAATCGTATCCTCAGGAAGCCCTTCGGCCCCGTAACGCCGACTGATCTCGGCACCGGTAATTGTGCCCACCACCCGGTTGGTATTAAGAATCGGCAGTTCAGCAGAAACCTTGGCACCAGATTCCAGAGCAGGCCTGCAAAGCTCTAAAAGAGCGGTGTTATCCAGAGCCCGATCCAGAAGGTGATCTTGCGCCTGAGTGCAGTAGCTACCGACCTGATCGCTGACCTCTGGCTGATAAAGAATATTGGAGTAATCAAGCCCCTTGGCCTTCCAGTGATCAATTGCCTGACGCATTTCTAGCCGGTCACACTGACCAACCATTTCATTAATCGTCCGGAAGCCGAGCTTGGCCATCAGCTCACGAATTCCTTCAGCGACGAAGTCCATGAAGTTCACTACGTTTTCAACCGCGCCGTTGAACTTTTCCCGGAGGCGCGGGTCCTGCGTGGCCACTCCAACGGGACACGTATTCTTGTGGCAAACCCGCATCATGAGGCACCCGAGGGTCACCAGCGGTGCGGTCGAAAAACCATACTCTTCCGCGCCGAGCAAAGCCGCAATAACGACATCCCGGGCAGTTTTAAGCTGACCGTCCGTCTCCAGAACTACTCGACTCCGAAGATCATTCAGAAGCAGAGTCTGGTGAGTTTCTGCCAGCCCGAGTTCCCATGGGCACCCGGCGTGCTGGATCGAGGAGCGAGGGCTTGCCCCTGTCCCTCCGTCGTGACCAGAAATGAGCACAACGTCTGCCTTCGCCTTCACCACCCCTGCGGCCACTGTTCCAACTCCAATTTCTGAGACAAGTTTGACGTTTACCCGGGCATTAACATTCGAATTCTTGAGGTCGTGGATAAGTTCTGCCATATCCTCGATCGAGTAAATATCGTGGTGGGGCGGCGGAGAAATCAGGCCTACCCCAGGTGTCGTGCCTCGAACTTTTGCAATCTGCGGAAGGACCTTGTGCCCCGGAAGCTCCCCCCCCTCCCCGGGCTTGGCTCCCTGCGAAATCTTAATTTGCAATTCCTCAGCATTGACGAGGTAGTGACTGTGGACACCGAAACGTCCACTCGCGATCTGCTTAATGGCGCTTTTTTTTGAGTCCCCGTTGGGCAGAGGTTCAAATCGAACTGGGTCCTCTCCTCCTTCTCCTGTATTGGAGCGCCCCCCGACCCGATTCATCGCTACGGCGAGAGCCTCGTGAGCCTCCTTGGAAATAGAGCCATAGGACATGGCCCCTGTTTTAAAGCGCTTCGCTATTTCAGAAGCAGGCTCGACCTCCTCCAGAGGAATTGCCTCCGCTGGGTCGAACTTGAACTCCATCAGTCCGCGCAGGGTATAGAAATCCCGTGACTGGTTATCAATCAGCTCACTATAGCTCGTGAAAAGGTCATAGTCTCCAAGCCGGGTCGCCTGCTGTAGAAGATGAATGCTCTGCGGGTTAAAAAGGTGGCGTTCACCATCAGCACGCCACTGGTAGAGTCCACCGGCATCGAGGGCCTCGTTCTCTACTTCCCGGGGCTTGAAGGCATCATCATGACGAATTTTTACTTCCTGCGAAATGACGTTCAGCCCGATGCCCTCCACCCGCGAAGCGGTGCGGCAGAAATACTTATCGACGACCTGCCTGTTTAAGCCGACACACTCAAAAATCTGTGCTCCTCGGTAACTGGCAACCGTTGAGATCCCCATTTTTGACATGGTCTTGACCACTCCTTTGATTGAGGCCTTGAGATACTTGGCGACCGCACTGTCGTAATCATCAGCAAGCTCCCCACTATCAATCATGGCCGCAATCGTATCGATTGCCAGATATGGATTAACGACGTCGACCCCGTAGCCGAGGAGCACTGCAAAGTGATGCACCTCCCGCGGCTCGCCCGATTCGAGAACTATGGAGACCTTCGTGCGGGTTCCCCTGCCGATCAAGTGATGGTGAAGTCCCGCTACCGCAAGCAGAGCAGGGATCGGCGCATGGCTCTCGCCTACTCCCCGATCCGAAAGAATAAGAATGTTCACCCCTTCGCTGATAGCAGAATCAGCAGCAGCGCAGAGCCTGTCCATCGCTTGCTCAAGATCTGAACCGAAAATCTCAATCTCAGAACCGTTCGACCCAACCTTCTCAGCAGACTCTGAATCCTGACCCTCAAAGGTGTAGAGAATTGGTATGGTCTGACTCTTGAAGCCCTCCCTCTCAATGTTGTCCAAGGTCGCGAGAGAGAAACTGTCAATGATGGGGTTTTCCAGACGGATCATTCGGCAATTCTCTGGCCGCGGATCAAGAATATCCTGTTCCGAACCTACAAAGGTTACGCTCGCGGTAATCAATTCCTCCCGGATCGGATCGATCGCCGGATTCGTGACCTGAGCAAAGAGTTGGCGAAAATAATTGTAGAGCAACTGGGAGCGATCCGAAAGCACAGCCATCGGGGCGTCGTTACCCATTGAACCAAGAGGCTGGTTCCCGGTTTCGGCCGAAGGCCCAAGAATGAATCTCTTGTCCTCAAAGGTATATCCAAAGGCCCGGTTACGCTGAATGAGATCATATCCCCTGACCGGCTCTCTCTGATCAAATTTGGGCAGTTTATCAAAATGAATTCGATTGGCGCTCAACCAATCCCCATAGGGATTCTCCGCGGCGATCTCTTCCTTGACTTCATCATCTCCCACGATGCGGCCCTTGTTCGTATCGACCAAAAATATACGGCCTGGCTCAAGGCGGCCCTTCTTCACTACAGTGGCTGGATCAACTTTAAGGACCCCAACTTCCGACGCCATGATCACAAGGTCATCTGATGTCACGTAATAGCGGGAAGGACGAAGACCATTCCGGTCAAGAACAGCACCGATGGAAATTCCATCGCAGAAAGCGATCGAAGCCGGCCCATCCCACGGCTCCATCATACAGGCATGATACTCGTAAAAATTCTTCTTGGCCTCCGTCATATGTTCATGTTTTTCCCAGGGCTCGGGAATCATCATCATGACGGCATGCGGTAACGAGCGCCCGGACAGAACGAGAAATTCAAGGCAATTGTCAAACATCGCGGAGTCTGACCCATCATCGCGAATGATAGGCAGGAGCTTATCAAGGTCCTTTCCCAAAACCCCACTGTCGAGAAGCTGCTGCCTTGCTTGCATCCAGTTCGCATTACCCCGCATCGTATTGATCTCTCCGTTGTGCGACATATAGCGAAAAGGCTGTGCACGGGGCCAACTGGGGAAGGTGTTTGTACTAAAGCGCGAATGAACCAACGCCATCGCAGACTCCATGTCGGGGTGATGCAGATCGGGGAAATACTCTCCAAGCTGACCAGTAGTCAGCATCCCCTTATACACAATGGTTCGGGCTGAAAGAGTCGCCGAGTAAAAGAAGTCTCCTCCGTCCAGACCGCTATAACGGACGGCGTCAGAAGCCCGGCGACGGATAACATAGAGCTTCCGCTCGAAATCCTGATCATCTTCAATGTCATCGCTACGGCCAATGAAGATCTGTTTCATCAGGGGCTCACATGCTCTGGAATCGTCTCCAAGAATCTCACTTTTCACGGGAACATCACGCCAGCCGAGAACCACCTGTCCCTCCTCGTTTACAATTTCCTCAAAAATCGACATTGCCCGGGAACACGCAGCCTCGTCGGGTGAGAGATAAAGGAATCCCACGGCGTAACGGCCTTCTTCAGGCAACTCGATACCAATCCCCGCTGAGACGGTCTCAAAGAACTTGTGCGGCAATTGGAAGAAGATCCCGGCGCCGTCCCCGGTGTTTGCATCGCATCCACACCCTCCACGGTGATCCATGTTAACACACATCTCCAACGCTCCCTCGATGATACTGCGAGATTTCTGGCCCTTGAGGTGACAAAGGAATCCTACGCCACAGGAGTCTTTCTCGTTAGCAGGATCGTAGAGCCCCTGCTTACGTGGCATTCCTGAGGCACGGAGGGGGCTTTGGCTCGCTTGCATATTGGTTTCGATAGTCAGCCCCGCATACTGCGGGGCACTCCAAGGACATGTCTGGACCAGACTTTCGGTAGTTGATGGTGGAGCGTTAATATTTAGCGGCTCGTTGTTCTGGTCAAGCTCCGGGTTGCCTCAGTTTTTCCGCCGGCACGATCAATTGTATCCGCTGCGGTATTGCTGTAGACACTTCGGGAGAGGGGCCGGGAGGTTAATAGTGGTGCAAAATAACCTTTATCTGAAGGCTCAGGCTCATTTGAGCTTTTAAGCGGAAGAAGCCACCAAGCCCGGGCCGACATCACTCAAACTGCCAACCATTTATGAAAAACTTCATGGATGGCGGAGGGGCTGATCAAATTTGACCGCCTAGATGGGCTCAGAGACTAAGGTCAAAACTTATCCACTTGGCAGCGCCTCGCAGCGCTTTATGGTTCTCTATCCAAGGGGCACGGAAATTGCTTCCAGTCCCGCGGGTCACTGAAAATCAGTGAAGGAGGATAGCGAAAGCTCTGCAAACCCAAGCGCTGGCCCGACTCAAGAAGGCCCTGCCGAGGTTCTGCGCAAGTTGTCCCAGCCTGAAGATATGAGCCTTTACCATCCAGATTTCACTCCAGACACCACCGGGTCGCTCCACAGGTGGAGTAACGAGAGCGATAATTGCGGAATGGGCGCCATCGCCTTGCTGAACGGAGACCGAAATTATCAAACTCTGGATCACGCGATCACCTCCGTGTGTAACATGACCCACCGTGGAGCGGTGGACGCAGACATGAAAACCGGAGACGGAGCCGGAATTCTGACCCAAATTCCCTACCCTATTTTCCGGAAAGCTGCGTCTGCAATGGGGCACAAGATAAGTAACGAGACCGATCTCGCCGTAGGGGTATTCTTCCTTCCACGGAACAATGAGGAAGCCCAGGCCGAAGTGAAATCGGCTGCAGAGTCGATCGTTGCACGACGCGGAATGACTCTGGTGGGATGGAGACAGGTGCCCGTATACCCTGACGAACTTGGGGAGATCGCGCGAGAAACTCAACCTGAGATTCTGCACCTGATTCTCGAAAAGCCCCCGCAATGGGAGGGCGATTTCTATGAGCGGCAGCTCTTCCTTGTTCGCCGCGAGTTGGAAAAGCAATTTGCAGATCTCTCGGGGTTCTACATCCCCACACTCTCAAGCCGACTCATCAGCTACAAGGGACTCGCCCAACCGGAAACGTTGCGGGCGTTCTATGCTGATCTGCAGGACAGCGATTACCAGATTGGCGTTTCGTTGTATCACCAAAGATTTTCCACCAACACCTTTCCGGCTTGGCCTCTCGGTCAGCCATTTCGGATGCTCTGCCATAATGGAGAGATCAACACCGTCAGAGGCAACCGGAATTGGATGGCTTCCCGTGAAGAATTCTTTGATTCTGATCTTTGGGGAGATGACATCGAACTCCTTAAGAACATTTTAAGCTGTGATGAATCAGACTCATCCTCTCTGGACCGCGCCTTTGAGTTGCTGGTTCTCTCGGGCAGATCTCTTGAGCACGCAATGTGCATGCTGGTTCCTCCCGCATTCCGACATGATCCGGAAATTTCTGACCAGGTGAGGGCTTTCTACTCTTATCTTAGCTCCTTCGTCGAACCATGGGACGGGCCGGCGGGCCTAGTCTACACGGATGGCACCAAGGTCTGCGCCTCTCTCGATCGAAACGGTCTGCGTCCGTCGCGTTTCACCCTGACAAGCGATGGCCTGCTCTGTATCGGATCGGAATCCGGGACTATCCAGATTCCTCCGGAGAAAGTAATTCAGCGAGGACGTCTCGGCCCAGGGCAAATGCTTTCGGCCAATACCGCAACCGGCGAGCTCAAGCTCGACCATGAGATTAAGGAAGAACTGGCCGCCCTGCAGCCCTATGGAAAGTGGGTTGATGAGAATCGGGCGGAATTGAGAAAATTCGTGACCCCGGAGCCGCAAGTCCCGGCAGATGACTTGGACGCCCTGTATCTATCCCGCTGCCAAGTTACCCACGGAATCACTCTCGAGGATCTCGACATGGTATTCCCTCCAATGATCAAGGCGGCACAGGAGGCCGTCCACTCAATGGGAGACGATATTCCACTGGCTCCTCTCTCGAGATACCCCAGACTACTCTTTACATACTTTAAACAGCTCTTTGCTCAGGTAACCAATCCCCCGATTGATCCAATCAGGGAATGGGCCGTTATGACGCTCTCTGCGGGCCTTGGCCCGGAGAGGAATCTTTTAAGGGAGAGCCCGGAACACGGGCGGATTCTCCAGCTCGAATCGGCTATTCTGTTTGAGCAGGAACTCGAGGCTATCCGTAACCGGGAAGAGCATGGGTTCGTTGCGGTTTCTATTGATACCACATGGGACCTCGAAGAGGGTCCGGGTGGGCTCAAGACCGCACTTGATCGGGTTTGTCAACTGGCTGAGAGGGCCGTTGATGATGGGGTAGAGATTCTTATTCTTTCAGATCGAGCCTTTTCTGAGACAAGAGTCTGCCTGCCGTCCCTTCTGGTAACTGGCGCGGTCCACCATCACCTTAATGGTGTGCGGAAAAGAATGCGGGCCTCCATCGTCGTCGAAACCGGTGAGGCCAGAGACACCCACCAGATCGCATGCCTTTTTGGGTTTGGGGCCACCGCAGTATGTCCCTATCTTGGATACGCTACCGTCCGTCAGGTAGTTGCTACCGACAACCGGAAGAAGCTCGGAGAAGACATGACTCCCCAGATCGCCATGGCCAATTATCGCAAGGCCTTGGAAAAGGGCCTACTGAAAATCATGTCGAAGATGGGCATCAGTGTTCTCAACTCCTACCAGGGTGCTCAGATCTTCGAAGCGATTGGAATAGGACAATCCGTGATCGATTATTGCTTTGCAGGCACACACTCCCGAATTGGTGGAGTGGGATTCTCCGATATCGCGGAAGAAAGCATCATCCGCCACCGGGCGGCATGGGAAACGGATATTCCTGAAGGTGAGACCCTCGATCTCGGCGACCCCGGATATAACCGCTACCGGCGAACCGGAGAGCGCCACGCCCTAAGCACAGAAGTTATCAAGAATTTCCATACCTTTGTAAAAACCGGGGATAAGGATACCTACGAAGACTACGTAAAAGCCACTCTCGAGACGACCCCATCGACCATCAAGGACCTCCTTGAGTTCGTCCCCGGCACACACGGTCCCGTGCCTCTGGACGAGGTAGAGCCAATTGATGAAATCAGACGTCGTTTCACAACCGCTGCCATGTCGATGGGAGCACTCTCTCCTGAGGCCCATGAAACACTCGCCATCGCCATGAACGCCATTGGGGGAAAGTCTGACTCCGGCGAAGGCGGCGAGGACCCCCGTCGATTCGAGCCGTATCCCAACGGAGACTGGGCAAGATCCCGTATTAAACAGGTTGCTTCCGGTCGCTTTGGGGTTTCTGCCCACTATCTCGTCAACTGTGACGAAATCGAAATCAAGATGGCCCAGGGGGCCAAGCCCGGCGAGGGCGGTCAACTCCCAGGGCACAAGGTGACCGGCCTGATCGCAAGACTTCGTCACACCCAACCCGGCGTGCAACTGATTTCACCTCCTCCCCACCACGATATTTACTCCATTGAGGATCTCGCCCAGCTCATTCACGATTTGAAGGAAATCAACCCCCGGGCCAAGATCACCGTAAAACTGGTGGCAGAGTCTGGAGTGGGAACTATTGCAGCCGGAGTAGCCAAGGCTGATGCTGATGTCATTCTGGTCTCCGGCCACGACGGAGGCACTGGAGCTTCTCCCCTCTCCTCCATCAAACATGCCGGACTTCCCTGGGAGCTTGGTGTCTCCGAGACCCAGCAGACACTGGTCCTCAATAACCTGCGAAACAGGGTGACCCTGAGGACGGACGGCGGCATGCGAACCGGGCGCGACATTGTCATCGCCGCTATGCTGGGTGCGGAGGAGTATAATTTTGGCACTATCGCGATGATCGCCATGGGGTGTGTTTACGTGCGCAAATGCCACCTCAACACCTGCCCGGTGGGCATTGCAACCACCAGCCCAAAATACCGTGCAAAGTTCAAGGGAACACCCGAAATGGTCATCCAGTTTTTTGACTCTGTTGCTCAGGAGGCGCGGGAAATTATGGCCAGCATCGGCGTCCGTCGGATGGCGGACCTCATTGGATATCCAAGCTACCTGAGGCAACGGGAAGTGCCTGATCATAACAAGGCTAACACAATCGATCTTTCGGCGGTTCTGAAAGATGTCGCGCCAGAGGTGGCAGAGAAAAGTGGCACACCTCTGAAGGATATTGCTAGAACCCGCCAGCTGGAGCGAAACGATGGCATGCACAAGCCGGCACTCGACCTCAGGATTATCCAGGACGTAGTAAACAAAACAGGGAGCGGCGGCGGAGATACAGACGACTTCACAGAGTCAAGCGATGCAAAACACGTCGGGGAAACCTTCCGCAGACTGATGGATCAGCCTCCAATTTCACTCGACTACGAAGTTGTGAATACCGATCGCAATATCGGCACCAGGTTGTCTGGCCGTGTTGCCGAGGTCTATGGGAACAGTGGACTACCAGACGGCACGATCAATCTCGTATTCCGGGGATCTGCGGGGCAATCCTTCGGATGTTTTCTCTGTAGCGGGCTGCGTCTCGAATTGATCGGCGAGGGAAATGATTATGTCTGCAAGGGAATGTCCGGCGGCGAAGTGATCATCCGACCACCCGATACCATATCTCCGGAATTTGAGGCCGCTTCGAACTCGATTGTCGGTAATACCGTGCTTTATGGCGCGACAGCAGGCACGCTTTTGGTCAACGGATGTGCCGGAGAAAGGTTCTGCGTTCGTAATTCTGGAGCCACGGCGGTAGTTGAAGGGGTTGGGGACCACGGATGCGAATATATGACCAATGGCCTCACTGTCATTCTGGGCCTGACTGGAAAAAACTTTGGAGCAGGAATGTCGGGTGGAACCGCCTACGTTTACGATATTGATGGGCTCTTCCAGTCCCGCATCAACCCGGAAATGATTATCGCTCTGCCAGTCAAACGCAGCGAGGACATCGCGGAAGCAAAGGGCCTCATAGAGGCGCATCACAGGCAGACCGGGTCTCCACGGGCACGGCTCCTTCTCGATGATTGGGAAGCCGCTCTAATAAAACTGATCCGTGTAATCCCCAAGGAACGGGCCGAATTAGAACGACAGGAGTCTCAGCACGAGAATGCTACCGAACCTGTAGCCCTGAAGTAAATCATTGCCCCTCCCCGGTGTTATCCAGCATGGTCAGGTCGTGACTGAGGGAAACGCTGAAGAGAATCATAACCCTGCGATACCAGAGGGAGAGACTGCTCACGACAAGGAGCCGGATCCTGACAAAAGGAAAGGCTCTCTCCTCTTCAGAGTGAGGATTGTAATTCTCCTGCTCATAGGAGCCGCTTTTCTAGTCGTTGCGACTGCAAACAGGCAATCCATCACTATTGATCTCATCGCAAAGAAAATCGAATTCTCACTCTCCTTGACTCTGATCCTGACCTTTTTCTGCGGGACTATCGCAGGCCTTCTCCTTGCCTATTTCCGCCCATGGCGGAAGCGGGATTAACTACCATACCTCTCGCTCATGCCTTACTCTCAATCTGTCAGCCGTTGGTGCTTTGGAGATTACTCCCTCGAGGAACTTGCCGAACGTGCGGCTAACATCGGGCTAAAGGGGGTCGACCTCCTGCACCCACAGGAGGTTACCGCGATTCGCCCTTTTGGGCTCTCTTGCCCGGTCACGGCCGCACCAGAGCACGAGAGTGGAATCGGCTGTATCGAGCGCGCCTTCAATCACCGGGAACACCATGACACCCTCTACGAGATCTATCAGGAACTGATTCCGGCCGCAGCAGAATCCGACATCCCCCACGTGATTACCTTCAGCGGAAACCGCGAAGGAATCTCGAACGAAGAAGGACTCAATAACTGCGCCCTCGGACTGGAGAAAATTCTCCCCCTTGCAGAAGAGCACAATATTGTTCTGATCATGGAACTTCTGAACTCCAAGGTTGATCACCCGGACTATCAGTGCGATCACACCAGCTGGGGAGTAGACCTATGCAGGAAGATTGATCACCCACGGTTCAAGCTGCTCTACGATATCTATCACATGCAGGTAATGGAGGGAGATGTGATCTCCACTATCCGTGAAAACATCGATTATATTGCCCACTTTCATACTGCTGGCGTCCCTGGCCGAAACGAACTGGGTTCGAATCAGGAGCTTAACTATCCGGCCATAGCCCAGGCAATCGCCAGCACAGCGTATACAGGCTTTGTGGGCCACGAGTTTATCCCCACTGCAGCTGACCCCTTTGCCTCTCTCATTGAGGCGGCTCAGGCATGGACCCAGCCGTCCTGAATTTTCACCCCGCACTCCAGCTGCTCATCATGAACTTTCACTACCTCACGGTTCGATCCCGCACTCCGGACTTTTGCCTCAGATCGCTGGCCGTCATCATCGTTCTGGCACTAATGACCGCTTCTGCGTCAGCCATCCCCAACGCGGTGGGAGGCTTTCTGGCTCAAGCAGAAAGCCCCCTCAACGACACCGAAATTGGCGATCAACTTCTAGACCCCAAGCTCTGGGCCGGTCAACGCGAGCTCCCTGGCAACTGGCGAGAAGAAGCGCCGATCGCGAGCGTCGAGGGAAGCTACCTCGCCGCCCGCCCGAAGGTAATGGGCCTTCCCGCCGTTATGGTCCAGGCTCGCCACCGTGAGGGGAAGCTAGACTCACTCTCCGTCACCTTTGCCGATGCCGGATCCTACTTCGGCTACCTTGACGAGAGGCTTCCACCCGGCCTGAGCCGCCGACAGCAACAAAAGGAACTGCAACTGCGTCTCGCAGCCAAGCAGCAGCAATTTTCCTCGTTCTTCGGCAAGACGGAAATTTCGCTCAAGAAGACTCTACAAGGACTCTCCGAAAAACGCCCGCAGAATAATTATATCGGAAAAACCAGAGCTCTCCGGGCAGAGGTCGTTGACTACCGGAAGGGCAATCTCACTCTCCGACTCATTGTGGGAAGCCAACGCTTGATCCGCCTCCTGATTCAACCTTCTGATTCTGTCACCCGGCAATGGCTCGACCCGGATCGCAGTAGCCTCTCCAACGCCGCTCTTAACCGAATTTACGAAGATCGAGTCACCAAACCCAACAACGGAGATACCCGCATAGGAGCTCTGTCCATTGTACCTCAGGGCTACAAACCCTACTGCGGCCTCAATACCCTGGTCATGGCCGCGCACTACTTCGGCCTGCATCTGGACGAGGACTGGCTTTCCGTCGCTGGCAAGTTCCAGAACACCGGATCAGCAGCAGGCTCGCAGCTCCCCCGCCTTTATCTCGCAGTGGCACGAGAAGCGGAACTGGACCTTCACAAATCTAACGACTTCTCGCTCGACGAAACGCGAAAATCAATCGACCGAGGACTACCCGTGATTGTCTGGAGACGCTTCTCGGGTGCCCGCAACAAGGTCCATTCCTATCAAACGCTGACGGCGGCCAGAAATCCAGATTACCGGATTCCCAGCCCTAACGCCGCAACGCGTGATTCATGGCCTGACGAGAAGAGCCCCCTTCATGCCTCTGTGGTCGTCGGCTACAATCCCATCCGCTCAGAGGTTCACTTCGTTGAAAGCTGGGCTGGAATGAAGATTCCCCGCCGTATGAGGACCGAGGAGATGGCCGCAACGGCCTATCTGACCTTTTATTTCAAGCCGTAGTCTCCGGGCTCGATTCTGACCTTCTGGAGCCGACGCCGTACAAAAAAACCCTGAAAAGCAGCGAAATCTCAACGACCCGGAAAACCCCATTGCGATTACTCGTCCTCTAGGGTAGGTTCCCGTCGTCTACTGTGTGCGTCAATTCTTGGCTCGCGCCCGGACCGATGCTTTGACAAAGGGGGCAGCCCCTGCGGAGTGAGACCATGCCTCTACTGGAAGGTGTCTCTTCGGAGGAAGCCCCCAACCTATTGGGCTACGGGAACGTGGCTTGCGTAGTCAAGGACGGCACGGCGGATGACCGCAAAAGCCCGCTCGTTCACCCGAGCGGGTTTTTCATTTCTGCGCGGCAACGGAACAGACGAGACGCCCTGAATCTACCCGTTGAACCCCACACCCCAATCCATTTTCATCCAACAAATACGCTCACTTTCAAAGTAAAAATGCCCTCTGAATGTTTCGCCCTCAAGCATTCTTGGTAGCCAGTGCTCATCGTCCTCCCACATCATGTCATAGGGGATGTCAGAAATTTTAGTCCACCGAGGAATCGCTTCCTCTGTTTCTCCGGCCTTACCTGAAAAGGCCTCAGCCATGAAAACGTGAACAAAAATATCAGGCAGGTCACTCATCGCAAAAAAAAGCTCTCCCATTTTTCGAGGTTTTAGGGGGGTAACAAGAAGTTCCTCCTGCGTTTCCCGGATCGCCCCCTCGAGGGGCGTCTCCCCCGGCTCAATTTTACCCCCTGGCGCGTTGATTTTGCCCGCACCGATCCCTCTCAACTTCCGCATAAGAAGCACTTCATGTCCATCCCGGATAAACATCAGAGTTGCCCGTATCTCCGGCCTCCACCGCCCCCAGTCAATCGGTGAGGGCACACTGCTGAAATCCTCCCCCATGCTCATCAATCCTCGAGATACGCCTCCATTCCCTCACAGGTGCAAACGAGGTTCCTATCTCCATGAACGTTATCAATTCTTCCCACCGCAGGCCAAAACTTATGATCTCTCAAACGCGAAACCGGGAAAGCAGCTAACTCTCTCGAATACGGACGATTCCATTCATCACTCGACACCATCTCTGCAGTGTGAGGGGCCCGGCGCAGAGCGTTATTCTCCGAGTCCCAATCTCCGTTGATAACTTTCTGGATCTCTCCGTGAATTGAAACCATCGCTTCACAGAAGCGGTCCAACTCTTCTTTGGATTCCGATTCTGTCGGCTCAATCATGAGGGTCCCTGCCACCGGCCAACTCATCGTTGGTGCATGAAAGCCGTAATCGATTAATCGCTTGGCAACATCTTCCACCGTAATTCCACTCTCTTTCTGGAGCGGGCGCAGGTCGATAATACACTCGTGCGCCACCCGGCCCTTCGCCCCTGTGTAGAGCACCGGAAAGTAATTCTTTAGCCTATGCGCGATATAATTGGCATTGAGAAGAGCCACTTTAGTCGCAGCCACCAGTCCAGCGGCCCCCATCATCCGGATATACATCCATGAAATTACATTAATCGAAGCGCTACCCCAGGGAGACGCGCTGACGGTCCCTTCTTCATCGCCCAACACGGCGTGCCCCGGAAGATACTCAACCAGATGGCTTGCCACCCCGATCGGACCAACACCCGGACCTCCACCCCCGTGAGGAATGCAGAATGTCTTGTGAAGATTAAGGTGACAGACATCAGCCCCAATGCCCCCGGGACTGCAAAGCCCCACCTGAGCATTCATGTTTGCTCCATCCATATAAACCTGCCCCCCATGCGAGTGTATTATTTCGCACACTGTCAGTATCGTTTCCTCGAAAACACCGTGCGTTGAGGGGTAGGTCACCATCAAGGCCCCCAGATGTTGCCTATGCTCCTCACACTTGGCCTGAAGGGCCTCTACATCGATGTTCCCTTCCTCATCACACTCGATGGGCACCACCCGAAAGCCTGCCATCACAGCAGACGCTGGATTTGTCCCATGCGCCGAGAGAGGAATGAGGCACACGTCACGCTCAGGGTCGTTTCTCTCCTGGTGATACCGTCGAATCGCCAGCAACCCTGCATATTCACCCTGAGATCCAGCGTTTGGCTGAAGAGAAACTGCAGCGAACTGGGTGATTTCAGCCAGCCACTTCTCGAGAGTCTTCAACATCAGACGGTAACCTCCGGTCTGCTCTTCCGGAGAGAAGGGATGAATAGATCCCACTTCAGGCCAGGTGACCGGCATCATTTCCGAGGCCGCATT
>DIHT01000152.1:28870-85030 GCA_002420305.1 Akkermansiaceae bacterium UBA5689
ATCTTTCCCCTCGAGTCGACGCAGGTAACGCATCATCTCGGTCTCACTGTGGTAAATGTTGAAGACTTCGTTTTCGAGAAATGAAGAACTTCGCACCAGATGCTCGGGCACCCCTTGCTCTTCACCACTCTCCATCGCTACCCCGAGACAGCCGAGAACATCTTCAACCTCCCTCAGGGTCACCGTTTCGTCCAGAGTGATTCCCACCTGGCCGGCACTTACCAGACGAAGATTGTAACCTTTACTCGCGGCAGCCTCAACAAACTCTCCAGCTTGTTCCCCAAGCTCTACGGTAAGGGTGTCGAAAAACCCACTGCCAGAGAGGTTGAAACCTGACTGTTTTAGTGAACGCTCCATCTGCCCAGTCAAGGAATAGATCCGGGAGGCTATTTTTCGTAACCCGTCAGGCCCATGATACACCGCGTACATCGAAGCCATTACGGCAAGCAGGACCTGCGCAGTGCAGATGTTGGACGTCGCCTTATCACGCCGAATGTGCTGCTCACGGGTCTGAAGCGCAAGGCGGTAAGCCGGCTTACCTGCATGATCCACGGAAACCCCTACTAACCGGCCTGGCAACTTTCTCTTCAGCCGATCCTTGCATGCTATGTAAGCAGCATGAGGACCTCCAAACCCCAGCGGCACTCCAAAACGTTGCGTCGATCCGACGCATAAGTCGGCGCCGAAGGCGCCAGGCTCCTTTAAGATCGTCAGCGCCAGAGGATCTGCTGCCACCACCAAAACTCCTCCTGCTGCATGCACTCTCTCCGCTAACCCTTCGTAATCGGAGATCGATCCCAACGTATCGGGATACTGGACAAGTGCCCCTGCAAAGACCCCTTCGCCTGCGGGAAATTCCTGCCACTTTCCAATCACAAGCTCAACTCCAAGAGCTTCAGAGCGGGTTCGAAGAATATCGAGAGTTTGAGGGTGACAATTGCAATCGGCAAAAAAGCTCTTTGATCTGGGGCTGACGGCCATCGCCATCGCCATTGCTTCTGCCGCTGCGGTGCCTTCATCAAGTAGGGAGGCATTTGCGACATCCATCCCCGTCAGATCCACAACCATACTCTGAAAGTTGAGCAATGCCTCCAACCTACCCTGTGCAATTTCAGCCTGATAGGGAGTATAGGCCGTATACCATCCGGGGTTCTCGAGAACGTTGCGCTGGATTACGGAAGGAGTTTTTGTTCCATGGTATCCTTGGCCGATCAGCGAGCGTCGCACTTCATTCCGCGACATGACCTCTTTCAACTCTTCGAGGGCTTCGCTTTCACCAAGCGGAACCTCAAGGTCAAGCTCCTTGCCGAGGCGAATGGGCTGAGGCACAGCCTCCTCAATCAGGGCCTCTAAGGTATCGCAGCCCAGATCACGAAGCATGTCCACACAGTGCTGCCCAGACGGCCCTATGTGGCGTTCGGGGAAACCGGGAGGGATAGTCACTCTGGAACTCTCTGGCACCGGGGGCCCGCTGGGAAGAGCAACAGGAATTTCCATGCCCTCAACTGATCAGATCTTCGTATGCTGTGGCATCAAGGAGATCATCGAGATCCCCCGCATCTTCCAAGCGGATCTTGAAAATCCAACCTTCCTCGTACGGGCTGCTGTTAATCACCGAGGGATCACCCTCTAACTCCGTATTGATCGCCGTGATCTCACCTCCAAGCGGCGAGTAGATTGGACTCGCCGCCTTGACCGATTCTACGGTGCCAACTTCATCTCCGCTACCCACGGCCTGTCCAACCGATGGCAGCTCGACGAAAACGACATCGCTCAATTCTTCCTGAGCGTGATCCGTGATACCAACCGTGGCGAGATCACCTTCGATGCTCACCCATTCATGATCCGATGTGTAATGAAGATTGTCGGGGATGTTCATTGCGTCTGCTGGTAGTATACCTAGCGCCTTAAGCCTTCTTGTAAAAAGGCTTTTTCGATACTTCTGCAGGAATCATCCGTCCCCGCACCTCGACGGACACCGCAGTTCCTACCTGCGCGATGTCACAGGGCAGATACGCCATACCGATCCCAACCCCGACCGAGGGCGAGAGCGTCCCACTGGTTAATCGCCCCAGCTCCTGCCCATCTGGGGCAAACACCTTGCAGCCGGGGCGGATTGGCGGCCCCGATTCGAGACATATCAACGGGGTCAGAACCTCCGACAAACCCTCAGATTTCTGGGCGAGAAGCACTTCCCTTCCGACAAAATCCTCCTTCTCCAAGTCCACGAAAAAGCCAAGCCCACTCTCCAGAGGAGTTCGCTCCGAGCTTAGGTCCGACCCGTTCAGAGGATAACACATTTCAAGACGAAGCGTATCTCTCGCCCCGAGGCCACAGGCCCGCGCCCCATCTTCAAGGGCCCTGCGAAACCAGTAGCTCCCCGCCCCAGCTCTGCAAAAGAGCTCGAATCCGTCCTCCCCTGTATACCCGGTCCGACAAACGGTGAGGCGATGACCCTCAATCTCGAAGCTATCCACTTCATTTCTCCTTGGGAGGGTCCGACCACCCATAATTCGGGAATAGACCTCCGCCACTAATGGCCCCTGCACGGCCATGCCAGCCATCTCCGCACTCTGGTCCGTAAGGTCTATCTCTTCCTCAGTCTTGTTCGCCCTCATCCACGCGAATGCTTCCGCAACCCGCGCCGCATTCACCACCAGCAGAAAACTACTCTCCTCGAGGCGGTAGAGAATGAGATCATCAATCACTCCTCCCTCCTCATTCAGCAGAAAGGTATATTGAGCCTCTCCGTCGGAAAGCTTCTCCACGTTGTTCGTGAGCATTCGGTTCAACCATTCAGAAGATCCCGGCCCCTCTACGTGCAGATGCCCCATATGGGATATATCGAAAATCCCTGTACCCTGTCGCACTGATTGATGCTCTTCCAGAATAGATCCGTATCGGATCGGCATCTCCCAGCCCGCAAAGCCTACCAGCTTGGCTCCCAGCTCAAGATGCACCTCGCGCAGCGGCGTCTCTTTCAGTTCCCGGCTCACCCCCGGGATGCTGTGAGGCCGGATCGGGCTTGTCAATGAGCGCTTCCCGCCCTTTCTTCCTCCTGTGCCCCTCTTTAACTCGCTGGAGCCGAAAATCAGGTGGATGGCCTTTCCCGGGCTCATCAGGGCAATTGGCATTATTCATGTCTTTGTTTTCTTGCTTCTGGTGTTCCTGCCCTCATCCGGGGGTTCCTTTGTCTTTAATTATCAGGCAATTGTATCTGGAGAATACTGGCGTGTGATTTCATTTGCTGCCCTGCCCCCTGTTCTCCCCGGCCGCTCGCCTGTCATGTCCGCCCTGTTTATGTTCATCGCCATGAGAATCACCTTTATGATGGGCGACGGCCTCGAAGAAGCGTGGGGAGAGTTGAAAGCCTCGATCTACGTCTACTCCGTCCTCGCATGCATGATTCTCGCTCAATTCCTCAGCAAAAGCGCATTTGGGGAAGGAGGAGTGACCCTTTACCTACAATTATTCTTGGTTTTTGCGACCTTATACCCTCGCGTGGAATTCCACTTGTTCTTCATCCTCCCAATCAAGGTTTGGGTTCTTGGAGCGATTGGAGGAGGGATGCTGCTCATAACCGCGTTCCAGTCTCCCGGGGCTGCTCTCCAGACCTTGCTGCCTGCCCTCCCTTATCTGTTCTGGGCGTCCCCTCGTCTGTTTAAATGGTATGTGACCCGTGGTCAGACCGTGGCACGGAGGGCTAAATTTCAGCAAGGTGTCCTGCCAGAAGGCCAAGCGTTTCACCACTGTGCCAAGTGTGGCGCCACAGATTCTTCTCATCCTGAACGGGAGTTCCGAGTTACCGAAGAAGATCAAGAGCTTTGCAGTAAATGCCTGGATTGATTACTCTGGGACCCTCTCCCTTTTTGTGCCATGCCCGACTTCAGTCAACTGCCCTCCGTAGAGACGCTAGCCAAGCGCCTCACGGGGGAGAGCAATCTTCCTCGCCCTCTCGTCACGGGCTTTGTCAAACGCCGTCTAGCTGAATGGCGCCTACGGCTCGCCGAAGGAGAAGTTGCCGATAAAGCTTCCATCGAGCAGGAAATCCAAAGTGTCCTTCAGGATTTTGCTTCTTCGAGGCTCCAGCCTGTCATCAACGCCACAGGAGTGATCATTCATACCAACCTCGGTCGGTCTCCCCTCGGCCAACGTGCATCTGAAGCCTTAAGCGAGATCGCCACGGGATACTCCAACCTCGAATTCAACCTCCTGGACGGGAAACGGGGAAAGCGGGCGGGCTACCTCGAAACCGCACTTGCCGTCCTCTTGGAGACCGAGGCTGCTACCGCGGTCAATAATTGCGCCGCGGCCCTCGTCCTCACGCTGCGCACTCTGATCTCCTCTGAAAAGAACGAGGTGATAGTGAGCCGAGGGGAACTGGTAGAAATTGGGGGTGGATTCCGTATCCCTGAGGTTCTCGAGACTTCCGGGGCGAAACTGGTTGAGGTGGGAGCCACTAACAAAACCCATCTCAAGGATTATGCCGATGCCATCAGTGACCGCACGGCCCTGATCCTCAAGGTGCACCGGTCCAATTTTTACCTCGAAGGATTCACTGATGAGCCCGACGTCACTGAGATTTCATCCCTTGCCCACGATCACGGCATTCCCCTTGTGGAGGACCTTGGATCGGGAGCGGTCATGCACACTGATCAGCTCGCGCCCATCGATCATGAACCAACCCCGCAAGACGCCCTCCGCAATGGCATCGATCTTGTGATATTCTCAGGGGACAAGCTTCTTGGCGGGCCCCAGGCAGGAGTCATCGCTGGAAATGCAGACTTGGTAGGCCGTATCAAGTCTGAGCCTTTCTTCCGGGCGGTCCGCTGTGACAAGCTCATCCTTACAGTACTGCAGGAGTGCATCGACGACTACCTCGCGTGCAAGGGAGACACAAGGCCCCGTCTTCCCGTCCTCGATTTCCTTTCCACGCCCGTGCAAGACCTTCGTGTTCGTGCGGAGAAGATCTCCTCTCAACTGAAGGACCTCACGCCCCGAATTACCATCGTGGAAGCTCTCTCGCGAACCGGAGGAGGCACCATGCCTCGTGCGGAAATTCCATCCATCGCCCTGCAGATCGAATCAGATGGAATGTCTCCCACAAAACTCGCTCACAGCCTGAGGCGTGCCAATCCCGCCGTTGTCGGTTATGTCAGTGATGACTCCTTTCTCCTCAACCTGCGCACGGTCTTCCCATCGCAGGATCAAAGCATCGTCAACGTTCTCCTTGAGGTTCTGCAATGAGGGCGGTCCGTCTCATTGGGGTGCTCGGACTGATTTTTCTTTCCTCCTGTGGGGAGTCACTGAACAAGCAACGAGCGGAAATCCGCTTGTCTTTCTCTAATTTTAGTCAGGCGTTTTACGCGCGAAGAGGCGAGGAGGCTCTCCTCTATGTCAGCCATAGAACGTTCGACTACTATGACCGGCTCCTTCCCCACCTTCTTACTGCAGATGAAAAGCGCTTGAGTGACCTCCCTCCCTTCGCCCTCTTCGCCTGTCTCTCTCTTCGTCACAAATATAGCCCGGAGGAACTGAATACGGCAACCAGCCGAATGATTGTCCGGGAGGCCTTCGACTCCATGACCTTTCCGGGCGGAGCACCTCACTTCCTGGATATCGGAGAGATTCTTATCAGGAAACCTGGCGAGGAAGCCGCCGCTACTGTCTTTCTCGCTCCGGGTGAGAAACATGATGAGGCCCTCGTCTCTTTTATCCGGGAAGACGGAAGGTGGAAAGTGGACCTGACATCTGTATTCGAAGTGCTCTCAACCCGGCTGGAGCCCTATTTGAAGGACCCAACGGCTAGCAGGGCCGAAAGGGCCCTTCATTACCTTCAGATCCATGAAAACCACCAGATTGGAGGCGAAATCCTCCAACCACAGAGGCGATAAAGGCCCCTCATGGCGCTTTCCTGATAAGCCTTTGAAGCCTGACGGGGGGCAATCTCTTTTAAATCTGCAAAAAACCGTAAAATCCCTTGAAATCCCACTGTCGGCGGATAGCCTCCGCGCCCCATGGCTCGCGCTGCAGGAAAAGCCAAAACCCGGAAAGCCGTCGCTAAACGTTTTAAAGTGACCGGTTCCGGCAAAATATTGCGGCGGAAACAAGGTAAGCGCCACATTCTTCAGAAAAAGAATCGTAAGCGTAAGCGGAACCTCGGTAAAGCTGCACTTGTCTCCGAAGCAGATCTCAAGAACGTAAGGGCGAACCTGCCTTTCTCTTGAGAAGCGCTTCTCTCTCGCTGCCATGGGACATAGACGCCATCCGGGCGTTGCCTCTTACACAGCCTTCCCGCCCATGCGGGATACGAGCGAATGAGACTGTGGGAGGACTACTAAAACAGTTCGCTTCAGAAAGAAAAAGAAATGCCACGCGCAACCAATGGTCCAGCCAGTCGTAAACGACGTAAAAGAGTCCTGCTTCGTGCGAAAGGATTCCGGGGCTTCCGGTCGAAGCTCTACCGTTACGCCAAGGATGCTGTCTATAAGGCTCAGCAACACGAGTATTACGACCGCAAAAAGCGAAAAAGCCAATTCCGGCGTCTCTGGATTCAGCGTATCAGCGCTGCGGTCCGCGAACGTGGGCTGACCTATTCCCGATTTATGGAGGGCCTCAACGCTGCAAGCGTCGAGGTCGACCGAAAGATCCTTGCTGACCTCTCGGTGAATGACCCTGCTGCGTTCGATGCCATCTTTGACAAGGCCAAGACGGCCCTGGAAGGCAAAGCAGCCTGAGCCCCGATCTGAAAGCTGCAGTTTCCTACAGGGTCGCCACGCGCGACCCTTTACTGTTTACGGCATAAGGTTCCACTTCGACCGAAAACCCGGATCTCCTAGACCACCAGAACCATGCCTTTCCACCCCAGTCATGAATCTGTTGTGAGAAGCCGGTGATATCTGACTGAGAAAAACCCTTTCCCGTATTCGTCCCGATGAAAGAAGAGATCGCCAATATCCAAACTGACGCCCTTTCGGCGATTGAGACCGCAGCAGGTGAGCAGGAACTCGAGGAGGTCCGCATTGCGTTTCTGGGGAAAAAAGGCCGTTTGACCGCGGCCTCAGCAGGGATGAAAGATCTGTCCAAGGAGGATAAGCCCGTAATTGGACAGTTACTAAACACCACTCGAGCTGCCATCACTGATGCCCTCGACACCAAGGCCAGAGCAATCCAGGACCATGCCGATGCTGCCTCTGTGGAAGGCATCGACCTTTCTCTCCCTGGACTGCCTCTTCATCCCGGTAATCTCCACCCTCTCACCCTCGTAAAAGATCGAGCCATCAACATTCTCAGAAGACTTGGTTTTTCGCTGGCCGAGGGGCCTGAGATCGAAACGGAGTTTCACTGCTTCGATGCGCTAAATACTCCCCCTGAGCATCCAGCCCGAAACGAAAAGGACACCTTCTACTTCGACAGTGGAAAACTGCTACGCACACACACATCCACAGTTCAGGTTCGCACCATGGAGGATGAGGTCCCTCCGGTCCGGGTCATCGCTCCCGGATCATGCTATCGACGTGACGAGGTCGACAAGACACACCTTCCTGCCTTCAATCAACTGGAAGGACTTTATGTCGACCACGACGTCCAGATTGGCGATCTCAAGGGAACGCTGGAATTCTTTTATCGGGCTATGTTCGGCGAGCAAACTCAGGTTCGATTCCGTCCTCATTTTTTCCCCTTCACTGAGCCCAGTTTTGAAATCGACGCCCTGCTTAAGCTCAAGGGCGAAGAGCCAAGGTGGATTGAAGTTGCTGGCTGTGGAATGGTCGATCCAGCAGTCTTCGAAGAAATATGCAAGGCGCGAGGTGACCGCTTCTACGACCCTGACAAGGTGACTGGCTATGCATTCGGTATGGGCCTCGACCGCCTCGCCATGATTCAGTGGGGAATCAAGGATATCCGTCTTCTGATCGAGAACGATGCACGGTTCCTCTCTCAATTCGCCTGAGCCCATTCTGACCGGGTAGAACATAGATCACTCGCCACGTCGCTAACTCTTCAGACCTCAAAGAAATGCTAATCTCGAAAAAATGGCTCAATTCGCATCTGGATCTCACGGATCTCAGCAACAGCGAGTTCGATGACATCCTGACCTTTGCCGGCGTAGAGGTAGAGGGCATCACCGAAAAAGGCGTCGCTTCTGATCTGGTGGTTGTGGCCGAGGTAGTTGCGAGCGAACAACACCCTAACGCTGACCGACTCAGTGTGACAAAAGTAGACGCCGGGGAACCTGAGCTACGGCAGATCGTATGCGGAGCTAAAAACTACAAGGTAGGAGACAAGGTTCCATGTGCGCTTCCAGGTGCTGTGCTGCCCGGGGGATTTGAGATAAAAGAGACCGTCATGCGGAAAGTAGAATCCCGAGGGATGCTCTGCTCTGCCGTCGAAGTGGGACTGGGCTCCGATCACAGCGGACTGATGATTTTGCCTGCTGAGTGGGAAGCAGGCAAGCCTCTCCGACAATTTGTGGACGACGACACCATTTTTGAAATCGAGGTAACCCCGAATCGTCCAGACCTGCTTAGCCATTTCGGTATGGCGAGGGAGGTCTCGGCACTCACCGGCCGGCAGATCAGGGCGATTGATATTCCCGCTATTGAGCTCAAGGCCGCCGATAAGGCTCTCTCTCTCGAGGGGCAGGAAGTCTGCGCCCTCTATACCGCTACAAGAATCAGAGGCGTTAAGGTGACTGAGAGTCCAGCTTGGCTGAAAGAGAAGCTGGAGTCGATTGGCCTGCGCCCGATAAACAATATTGTCGACATAACAAACTTCGTTCTCCACGAGGTAGGCCATCCCCTTCATGCCTTCGACGCTGCAGAGATAGAGGGCGGAATCAGGGTTCGCTACGCGCAGGAGAATGAATCCTTCGCCGCGCTCGACGAGGAGAGCTATGATCTTAAAACCTCTGATTGCGTAATCTCGGATGAGTCAGGAACCGCCCTCGCCCTGGGAGGAGTGATGGGAGGAGAAACTTCGGGTGTTACCAATTCTACCACCGAGGTAATCCTTGAGTCTGCATGGTTTGATCCGCCCAGTATTAGAAGGACTGCGCGCCGACTTAACCTGCACTCTGACTCGTCATACAGGTTTGAAAGAGGAGTCGATCCTCAAGGGGTCACGAAAGCCTCTGCGCTTGCGTTGAAGCTCATTACCGAGCTGGCGGGTGGGGTCATTGATGGCCCCACTGTCTTTGCCGGGGTTGCTCCGGAAATGACGGGCAAAGTCTCCCTCGATCCCGAACGCCTTCATCAGACGGTTGGGGGAGCTATTTCCGTTGATTCTGCCCATAGGGCCCTTGAACGCCTAGGGTTGATTCACGAAGGAGACAACCAGTGGGAAATTCCGAGCTACCGGATGGACCTGCAACGACACGTGGATCTTGTGGAGGAGGTCGTTCGCGTCAATGGACTGGATTCTATCCCCTCTCGGAATCTCGCCCCCTCTACTTCACCCGGGAAGGTTGACGATCGATACGACCTCGAAATCGACCTAAAAAAACAGTTGGCAGCGCAAGGCTTTTTTGAAGCTCAGTCCATCAAGCTGATTTCTGAAGATCAACTGCGTGACGCCCTGCCTCTCAGGCCTATGCAGGAAGGAGACGTGATAAAGGTCAGGCTGCCTCTTAGCGAGGATCACAGTGTGATGCGCCCGAGCCTGAGCCCCGCTCTTCTCTCAATCGCAAGCCGGAATGTAAGACAGGGAGCAAAGGAGATCCGCTTTTTTGAAATTGGGAGATGCTTTCGCAATGCCGGGGGGGGAAAGGCCACTGACTTGGAAGCTGACGTTGTCGGGATTATCCTCGGAGGACGGAGAAGTCCGAGCTCCTGGCAGGATAAGGATGGCGGGCTGACGAATGCATTCGACCTGAAAGGTGCTCTTGCATCGCTTCTCCCGGGTGTGGCAGTCCAACTCTCGCCGGTGAAGCCGGGAAACTTTCTCCTGAGCGCTCAGGTTGTGGCCAACGGCAAAACGATCGGATCTTTTGCGCAGCTATCGCTCTCCCGTGGTCGCGAACTGGACTTGGGATTCCCTGTTTACCTCGCAGAACTGGACCTCAATAAAGTATGCGACCTTCGGAAAAGAAGTTCACATGTTAAAGAGCTTCCTCAATTCCCCGGCTCTTCTCGGGACGCAGCCATGGAGGTTCCGTCGGACCTCCCAAACGCCGACATCGAAAAGGCCATCCGAAAAATCAATGAGCCACTTCTTGTCTCATTTGGATGCTTCGATGTATTCCGGGACCCGACGGGAAAACAGTTGGATGCAGAGAGAAAATCTCTCGCCTATACCTTTCACTATCGCTCCGACGACAATACCCTCACGAGCAAGGAGGTTGATGCGGCCCACCAGAAGACTCTGGAACACCTCAGCAGCACACTTCCTGTCAGCTTTCGCTAACGAAACCCGCGTCTTGGTTTCAGGCAAGGTCCTCAGCAGTAACTGAGCGCTTTTCTCGAGAACCCAACAGGAGAGCTTGGTCAACGACCCGGGCTGAACTTCTATCGAAGCGATAGCTGTGGCAATTTGGACATACCGCTGTGGCAAGGCCCACAATCGACTCGCACCCTTCGCAAACCTGGTACTCCCCAGGGTTTGAAGCAATTTCCTTTGCCTTGGCGAGGCGTTCGCTTGAAGCACTTTCCACAACGCTTAGGGCATACGTGACTCAATTTGAGAAACTCCAAAGATAGAGAAGCTCAGGTCGGATCAAGGTCAGTCAGGAACCGGAACCGGCTGCAGCCTTGATTGCCTTGACTGTCTTGCTCTTGATATTGGCTCCCTTGTTTTTGTGGTAGAGCCCCTTGAGCGTTGCTCTGTCAACCGCCGAGGCCAGCTGTTTCATGCCGCTCTGCGCCTCTTCAGCATTCCCAGCTTCAGCAGCCTCGAGCGTCTTCTTCCTGAGGGACTTCACCCTCGTTCTGAGTGTCTTGTTGCGATCGGTCCGACGTACTGCCTGACGAACCCGCTTCAGCGCTGATTTTGAATTAGCCATTATAAATTCCCCGAGGGGCCGACGAAACTAGGCCAGAAGAGCCCTCTGTCAAGCACCCGCAACTGAAAATCAAGGAATCCTCGATAATTCCTGCTCCGTTAAATTGAAGGTCCACCCCTGAAAATACGAGTTTGCCCCGCTCCGCCTCCACCTTCGGGACCCCATTGCGCAAATCCCTCGCCAGCCGAAGAAAACGGCAGCCCAAAAAGAGAGCCCTTAATAACGCGGACCTCAGCGCCAACGCCAACGCGCCTGTAGAGGTCTATGACATCTCGGGACTTCATTCGGATACACCCATAACTGGCAGGCCTCCCAATCGTCCTCTCCTCGGGGGTGCCATGAATATAAATATATCGACGGAAGGCATTCCTATTCCTTCTCTCGGTGCCTTTAAGCCAGATAATCCTGGATACGATAGGATCTCTCCCTGGCGAATTCGGCCTCAGAATTTCTCCAGTCGGACGCCGGCTTTTGAAGACGGCTCCCGAAGGAGCTCCAGATCCTATTTTTCGGGCGATTCGCATCGTTCCAAGAGGGGTATTCATGCTCCCTGGCTTATCCCCCAATCCAAACTTAGAGGTCGAAATTCGGTAACTTTTCACCGGTGCCCCCTCTTTTAAAACCATCATCCTCTGATCACGCACGCTCACGATCACCTCATTCCCCGGAACGATCTTTGCGCAACTGCTTAGGAGGACGGAGAACAACCCACCTAGCAGGAGCATCCCTACCCGGCTTAGAAGTGTTGCTTTTGTCATCAAACAGTAGAATCGAGAATTGGCTCCAGAGGCTACTCTACCTGGCGGTCTCCCGTAGCAGCTCTCCAAGATATCACGAAAGAAGATATCGATGTATAGAAGAAGCCCAGAGGAAAGGGAAGCAGGAATATAAAGGAAACTATATTACCACTGAGGAGCGCATCGATCAGCACAAAGAGAAAGAAGACCCCAAAGAAAAACTCCACAAGCGGAGTAGCTGATTTGATCGCCTTGTATCGACTCTTTCTCGGAGACGGGGCCTTTTCCCTCTTCAACTTTTCCACCCCGTATTTGGGCGTCCTCACAAATCCAGACTGCATGTTGAGCAAAGCTTCCATCACAGCTCGCGCATTGTTTATCGACATCCCAATCCCAAGAGCAAGAAGACAGGGCAGATAAACGACCTCTTTCCACCAGCTCTTGGGGTGAAGAGCCCTCTGGGACATGAGGTAAAAGAACACTACTGACCCAGAGGCAAAAATAAAAATAGGGATATGAATCAGCGCTTTCACCCAGAGACTCATCTCTGGTTGATACTTTGTGTTCGGGAAAATGAGGAAGCACAGAACCATTAGAAGCAACCAGGCAAAATTCGAAGTCAGGTGGGCTGTTGCCTCTAGCTTCACATACAACGGAAACTTACTCCTCCAGATCGCTGGTAGAACTTTCTTGCAGCACTGAATCGACCCCTTCGTCCAACGGTGCTGTTGACTCTTGAAGCCATCCATATCCACCGGAAGCTCCGCCGGCGTCTCCACCTCATTAAGAAAAATAAACCTCCAGTCCTTCAACTGCGCGCGGTAACTGAGATCCATATCCTCTGTGAGAGTGTCATGCTCCCACCCTCCGGCATCGCTGATGCATTCCTTACGCCAGATTCCGCCTGTTCCGTTGAAGGTGAAAAACCGACCACTACGGTTTCGAGCTGTTTGCTCCAGCTCCAGGTGCCCATCGAGAAACATCGCCTGAACTCTGGTGAGCAGGTTATAATTCCGATTAAGGTGTCCCCATCGAGTCTGAATAAGACCTATCTTTTCATCCGTGAAGTAGTGGATCGTCTCTCGCAGGACATCAGCATTCGGCACGAAATCTGCATCAAGAATGAACACGTAGTCCCCCTTCGCGGTCTCCAATCCGTTCTCAAGGGCTCCAGCCTTGTATCCGGTCCGGTCCTCCCGGTGGATGAGTTCAGCATCAAAGCCATCGGTCTGAAGCTTGAGGATCTCTCCCTCGGCAATCGAGGTTGTTTCGTCGGTAGAGTCGTCCAGAAGCTGAATCTGAAGTTTATCCTTGGGATAATCCAGCTGTGCCACCGAAGTGAGCAAGCGCTTCACGACGTGCATCTCGTTGAAGACCGGGAGCTGAACCGTGACGAGCGGGAGCTCCGCAAACTTAGCCTTAACCTCCGGGCGCCGCCAAGAATGTCTCAGATAGAGATAAACAATACACAGCCTATGGCAGCCATAACCAGAGAGCCCGAGGAGAGCCAAAACGTAGGCTATGTACCAGCTCCATTTTAGAAATTCCATGATGCGTGACGGAGGCTGATAATGCGTCCAAGAACGGGGGAAAGAGCTAGCAAGAAGCTCGAAACCTCGCAATGCGTTTGCCCCATAGGACCTACAAAGTCAAGTTCTTAACCTTTATTCACAGCCTCTGCGTGTTTATGATTTCCTTTGTGCCAGCGTTCCCTGTGAACAGCTTGCCTGCCTGCTCAGTCACTCTTGCAAGAATCCATTGTCCCCCTTAGACGAATCGAATGAACCAAAGCCAACCCTTACCTACTGTCGCCATTCTTGGTCTGGGAATCATAGGATCTCAAGCTGCAGACCACATTGCTGAAGGAGGTTACCCCGCCATAACATGGAGCCGCAACATTCGAGACCGGTCAGATTACGAGCCTGACCCAAAGGTAGTCGCTGACAAAGCTGACATTATCGCCTGCTACCTTAAGGACGTAGAGGCGGTGAAAGAGATCTTCGACGTAATCAAACCCTTACTTAGTCCTGCTAAGACATTCATCAATCATGCTACAGTTGACTATGAGACTACCGAATATCTGGTCGCCGGGTGCGCAGAAATGGGCTGTGCATTCCTGAATGCTCCTTTCACCGGGAGCAAGGTGGCGGCAGGTAACGCTTCTCTGGTTTATTACGCTGGGGGCGACAGAGAGCTGATCGAACGTCTACAGCCTTTCCTGGAGACTACCTCCGCGCAGATCATGAGGGTCCCATCTCCTCTCGCCGCTACAATTTTAAAGCTGACCACCAACCTGATTACGGCCTCAACCGTCCAAGCGCTCGCCGAAGGGTTGAGTATCAACGCTGCCCATGGAATCCCAGCTGAAACCTATCTTGCAGCAATCGAACCAAACGCTTGTGCGTCTGCCCTCATTCAAATGAAGGGCCCATCCATGGCGAAAGGAGATTATAACCCGCACTTCTCTCTCTCCAATATGCTGAAAGATGCTCGCTACATGCTGGACTTGGCTCGAAGAGCAGGGCTTGAAACCCCTGGAATCGCACACACGACTGATCAGATGCAAAAGCGGAATGATCTCGGTGAGGGCGAGAGTGACTTTTCCATCCTCTACAGACAATTCATCCAGAAATGAGTAATCCATTTCTTGAGCAAGACAGATCTCCCTTGCAAGTCCCCCTGTCTCCGCGCGCTGTCCTGCGCATGAGCGGGCCAGACCGTTTCCGCTTTCTCAGCGGTCAGGTAACGCAGGATGTATCGCTCGCTACTACAACGGAAGCGGCATACGCCTGCGTCCTTAACGCCAAAGGTCAACTTGATGCGATATGCTATATCCGGGCCGACGAGGATAGCTACCTCATCGACGCCCCGATTGAATTACGGGAGCACCTCCTGACACGCCTCGAGCGTTACCTTATCGCTGATGACGTCGAGATCCGGGATGAGTCAGATGATTGGGCGATTACCCACCTTATCAACTACGATGAGCGTCCGGCGGGAGAACTCTTCTGGTTGACGAAACGCCTTGGAGAGCAAGGCCTGGACATTTTTTCCCGGACAGAACTTCAAATCGAGGGAGTAACCATCGCCACAGAGAAGCATTATGAAGGCCTGCGGACGTTTCGCGGAATTCCCAAGTGGGGATCGGAGCTTTATTTCGGACAAATGCCACAGGAGGCAGGACTCGAGAACGATACAATATCATACGCCAAGGGATGCTACATCGGGCAGGAAGTCATTTCCCGGATGAAGCGAGCAGGCAAGGTTCCGCGATATCTAACCAAGTTCCTGGTCCCTCCCGGAACCAATCCACCCTGCCCCATCTATTCCAACGGCATTGAGGCTGGAGAAATCACCACTGTCGCCGATCTCCTGCCCGAGGAGTCAGCTCATTTGGCCCTCGGCTACCGGCGGCGTAAATTCAAAGAGGCCGAATCCTTCGACCTCTTGCCTGACGCAGAACCTCCAGAGAGTCCTCACGCAACTGTGCGTATCCGCTAATACTGGTAGTTCACGTAGATCTGGAGACGGGGACCGTCGTCAGCCAGGCTCTCGCTTTGTATCGGGAAGGCGTAATCAAGCGCCATCGGCCCGAAGAATGGGATGCTCGCCCTCACTCCAAGACCCACATCACTGTGTAGCTGCTCCGGACTGAAATCATATGAATCGGAATTGACGAACCCTATATCTCCGAAGAATGCACCCCTCACCTCTCCCACAATCGGGAAAGTTACCTCCATGGTGCCATACGCAGAGGTATTTCCTCCCAATACCGATCCTGTTGCCGCATCTCTAGGCCCAACATCCCGCGTATCAAAACCGCGCAGGTTCCGAGCACCTCCAAGCATCTGCCGTTCGAAGATCGGGACGTCACCACTGAGGGCATCCACCACGTTTACAGCTCCGCTAAGATTAAAAATCAGATCCCAAGGAAGGTTCCAGTGCTTCGATCCCGAAGCGCTTAAGGTATAGGTATCGACATCTCCACCAAGAAAGCTGCCCGCCAAGGTTGCTCCGAGGTTGAAGCGGTGCCCACGCCTTGGCACCATGTTGCTGTCCCTGCTGTCATACACATAATTCAATGAGACTGCGCTTCGGACGTAGTCCCCATCCTCAGCAAGGAACTCCGAACCGGCAGGCACGGGCTCAACGTCGATTCCCACCTGCTCGAGGCGATACTCAGCCTTGAGATAGCCTCTTTCCCCAAGTGGGCGGCGAACAAAAACTGCTCCTCCAGCATTACTCTGGTCATATTCATCGCTGAGGAAAAGCAGGTCGCGATAGAACACTTCTCCGCCCAAAGAGAGCTTCCGCCCCATGAACCAAGGCTCAACGAGAGAGAGGCGCAGGTCGCGACGCTCATTACCAAGCTGCAGACGCATACTGAACCGCTGGCCTCCTCCCCTGAAGAAGTTCTTAGGATTGGCAATGTCGAAGTTCGTTTGCTCAAGGAGCAGATATCCCACGACGCTGTCCACTGAGCTGAAACCAGCCCCAAAACTTACCTGCCCGGTCTTGGCCTCACTGACCAGCACATTGACATCGCGATACCCCGGCTGACTACTACGAGACCCGGTGACCTGCACCTGCCTGAAGTAGCGCAGGTTCTGAAGGCGTGATTTCGTCGTCTCTTCGTCCACGGAGCTGTAATAGTCTCCGGGACGCATCGGAATTTCCCGGCGGATCACCTTGTCTTTTGTCATAGTGTTCCCCTGAATATTTACCTTCCCGACGCGATACAGTGTGCCTTCCACTACTTTGTAGCTAATCGACACAACACCCGGCGAAACATCCCGCATTTCCGGAGTCACGCGCGCATCAGCATAGCCACGTGACCCGTAATAGCTCCGAATCATTCGGACGTCATCATTCACCCTCTTACCGGAATAATCCTGTCCCTCCGCCACGCTCAAAGCAGGAGTCAGCTCCTCGGAGGTAAAGACAGTCATCTTACCGAAAGCAACGCTGCCAACCTTGTATCTGGGTCCCTCGTAGACCGGAATAACGAGATCGACCCGCCCCCTTGTAGCTGGTTCACGACGTACGGAATCAATCCGCACCATCCGGTAACCCCTGTCCCGGTAGAAATCCTCCAGCTTGAGTAAATCCAACTGGAGCTTTTCTGTATCAATACGGCCGCTTTTGCTAATAAAGGAGAGCAAGCCCTTTTGCTTGGTCTCCATTTGCCTCCGAAGCTCGGCTCGCGAAAAAGCGGTGTTGCCCTCGAATATAATCTTGCGCACTTCGCTCTTGCCTCCCTCCTCAATGACAAACACAAGTTGGTATTGGCCGGGACGACCTGTTTCCTTCAGTCGGTGAGAAACGAGCACATCCGGGTATCCATATCCCGTATACTGCTCCTCGATCTTTCTCCGAGCCTCCAGAATCGCCGCATCACTGACAATACCGGCCTTTACTGTCGCCTCTCCAGCCAACTTTCGATCGCTAAACACGGTATTACCCGAGAATCCTACTTCAACGATCTGTCCGCGGGTCGCGACCTCCACAATAAGCACGATCTGCGCGTCTCCGACAGGGTCTCCCAGGAAGCTGACATCATCCACCAGCCCGCTCTCATAGAGGCTGGCAGCGTCTTTATCGAGGATCTCTGGGTTATATTTCTGGCCTGCCCTCACCGACATGTAGTCCCGCAAGCGGGACTCATCCACCGTCTTGGCCCCCTTGTAGCGAATTTCAACCGCCGAAATTGTACGCTCTTCCAGATTAAGGGGTCCGGGCGCCCGCTGGTTATCCTGGGCCGAGAGAACTCCTGAACCGAGTAGTAGCGTAGGAATTAAGGATGCTGCAACACAGCTCCTCAAGCGACATATCCAAAGCGTAAAAATCGTCATGACTAACATGCGGGCAGGTCCTTTCCTGCGCCCGCGGTCCAGACCATTTACCTGTCTCCCAGCCAAGGTCAATGAACATAAAATAATATTGCCATTTTTTACGTCAATTTTGACCTCTTATTCCCATTCATCGCCGCATCCCACTTCCAAGCTCGTGACTGGATTGCGGCAAGCCGGATGGCGGGCAGCGTCCTTGACCACCCTCCATTCGCGCTCTAGCTTTCCGCCCCCGCGACCGGACGGAATCCGGCAGACACCATGAAAATTACCGTCGAAAGACAGTCTGACTGTGCCGCCCGGCTCTCAGTCGAAATCCCTCCTGCAAATCTGAAGGAGGAGCGTCTCAAAATCATCCGAGCCTTCGGGAATCAGGCTAGAATCTCTGGATTTCGTCCAGGCAAGGTCCCGCGTACGGTGATTGAAAAGCGATACGGAGAGCAGATTACCGGGGAACTGGAACAGCGGATGATGCAACAGGCTGTAAACGACGCTGCTCAAAACGAAAACCTGCGAGTCATCGATGCCAAAACGCCGGAAGATACCGTTTATCACCCCGACGGAGCCCTGACATTTTCCTCGGTGCTGACCCTCGCGCCTGAATTTGAGCTTCCGGACTACAAGACCATCCAGCTGGAAATTCCTGATCGAGCCATTGGGGAGGAAGACATCGAGAATGAAATTCAAAACGTAAGAGCCCGCTACGCGGACTACACCGAAGTGACAGACCGCCCGCTCCAGGCGGGAGATTTTGCAGTAATTGATTACCGGTCAGAATTGGACGGCAAGCCAACCGAAGAAGCAGTCGGCCAATCGGTGGGTTACCTTGGGAATGGAGAGGACTACTGGCTTAAGATGGAGGATGATTCGATCCTACCAGGGTTCTCCAACTCACTCGAAGGAGCCGCCCTTGGAGAAGAGCGAAAGTTTTCGTGCATCGTGCCGGAGGAGTTTCCGGTCGAAGAATTACGTCAGGTAGAGCTCGATTTCCATGTCACAGTAAAAGGGATCAAGGTTCAGAAGCTCCCCGAGCTTACCGACGAACTCGCTGCAGAAATTCTGCCCGGATCTGACATCAACGGCCTGAGGGAGATGATCAGGGGGAATCTTGAGCACCAACTTAACCAGCAGATCGAGGAGTTCAAAGTCAGCCAGCTTCTCGAAAAACTTACCTCCATGGTTCAATTCGAACTGCCCCCAGAGTTAGTAACCGCAGAGACACAGGGCCAGGCTGATGAAATGGTCGAACGCGGTCTCGGCTCTGGAATGTCTGAGGACGAAATCGAAGGGCGGCAGGACGAGATTTTCGCTGCGGCCTCACAGAGAGCTCAGACCAATTTGAAGACAGATTTCCTCCTCCAGAGAATTGCGGAGGAAGAGCAGATCCAGGTGACTCAGGAAGAGATGGCTAACAGGGTAGCCGCCATGGCGAACCAGGCGAAGAAACCGATCAAAACCTTTGCCTCAGAGCTCCAGAAAAGTGGGCGCCTGAGAGAGATTCAGCACTCGATGATCCTGAGTAAGACCATTGACTTCCTGTTGGAGCACGCGAAGGTCAGTTCAACCAGCGAGCAGCTGGAGAACGACTCTGAGGAAGAGGTTACTCAAGCCGATCCCGGAGAACCGGACACCGAGTCCGGCAGTGGTTCTCCCGACAGCGACGTAAAAGAAGAATCTGAAAAAAACGATGAGTAACTTCGATCCAACATCTACGGCCCCTCAATCGCCTCAAAATTCCTACCTTGTTCCAACTGTCATCGAGCAGGATGGGCGTGGAGAGCGCGCCTTTGACATTTACTCCCGACTTCTGAAGGACCGTATCATTTTTATTGGGACGCCCATCGACGACTTCGTAGCCAATTCAGTAATAGCCCAAATGCTGTTTCTCCAGATGGCTGATCCTAAGAAGGACATTCACATATATATCAACTCCCCTGGAGGAAGCGTGACTGCAGGGCTCGCAATCTACGATACGATGCAGTTTGTCACCTGCGATGTGAACACCTACTGCATAGGAATTGCTGCCTCAATGGGGGCCGTCCTGCTCACAGCGGGTAGCGAGGGAAAGCGTTTCTGCCTTCCCAACTCTCACGTGATGATTCACCAGGTCTCTGGTGGTGCCCAGGGAACTGCCTCCGATGTAGAACGAACAGTCGAATTCATGTTTGAACTGAAGAAGCGCCTGAACGGTATTCTTTCCAAGCACACCGGGAAAGATCTTGATACTGTTGATCAGGATGCAGATCGAGACAACTACATGTCGGCGCAAGAGGCCGCCGACTATGGGCTCGTGGATCGGGTTCTTGAAAACAGGAAAGATCTCGGAGACGCAGACGAGGCCTGATATTCCTGAAAAAAGAGGGGGCATAGACTGTCGTCCTCTGCTACCATGCGGTGGGGTAAGGTTTTGAAAAGAACCCTGCTCCGTCGTAATCTGCAATTTCTATGGCACGTGCATCCAACCTCACCATGTGTTCCTTCTGTGGCAAAAGCCATTCAGAGGTGAAAAAGCTTATTGCGGGACCGGGAGTCTATATCTGCAACGAGTGTATCGAGGTTTGCTCCACCATTCTTGACAAGGAATTCTCTGAGGAAAAACAGTTGGATTCAGAGCCCTCTTTCGAGGAGGCCGTTTCTACTCCAACTCCCAACGAGATTTGCAAGAAGCTTGATGATTACGTAATAGGGCAGGAGCAGGCAAAAAAGGTGCTAGCGGTCGCCGTTTACAATCACTACCAGAGAATACATCAAGATACCTCCCACACTCCACCAGAGCTGGCGGATGTCGAAATCGAGAAGTCCAACATCCTTCTTCTTGGCCCAACAGGTTCCGGTAAGACTTTACTTGCACGAACGCTGGCTCGAGTCCTGGACGTCCCCTTCTGCATCGTTGATGCCACGACTCTGACCGAGGCAGGATACGTAGGGGAAGATGTGGAAAACATTGTTTTGCGGTTGCTCCAAGCTGCAGACTTCGACGTAGAAAAGGCTGAACAGGGCATTATCTACGTTGATGAGATTGATAAAATCGGGAGGAAAACAGAGAACGTCAGTATTACCAGGGACGTTTCGGGAGAGGGAGTGCAGCAGGCTCTCCTGAAAATTCTCGAAGGCACCGTCTGTAATGTGCCACCTCAGGGAGGGCGCAAACATCCACAACAGGAATACATCCAGGTGAATACAGAGCGCATTCTTTTTGTCTGTGGCGGGGCATTTGTAGGAATGGAAGATATTGTTCGGAGACGTCTAGGCCGAAATGCACTTGGATTTGCAGCCGCAGAAAAAACTGCGCTCGCTGAGGGATCCGATGAGAACCTGATGAGCAAGGTTCAACCGGAAGACCTTCTGCATTTTGGCCTCATCCCCGAATTTATCGGGCGACTCCCTGTTCACTCGTCTCTCCTAAGACTCGACGAGGATGAGCTGGTTCGGATCCTGACCGAGCCGCGGAATGCGCTGGTGAAACAATACCAGAAGCAACTCGCTCTCAATGATGTGAAACTCAAGGTTTCCCGGGACGCCTTGCGGGCGATGGCGGAAGAAGCAGTACGGAGAGGAACCGGGGCACGGGCTCTTCGCTCCATTTTCGAAGGCATCACTCTCGACATCATGTATGATATCCCTTCGCGAAAAGATATTGATTCTGTATCCATCAGCCGCGGAGTCGTGGAAGGAAAAAAATCCCCGGCAATCCGTAAAAAGCGCGCAGATGCGGCATAGGCTGCATACCGTTGGAAGACTCTTCACTTTCCAGACGAACCCCGTAGGGTAGGGGCATGGCCTTACGCACCATTATTGCGATTGCAATCTTCCTGCTTCCGCAGCTGACCAGCTCACAGCAAAGGACCGGCCCTTCTCCACGACCCCTCCCCGACGAGGGCATGGGTTACGAACACGTGGAGCGCTTCATCCATGTCCTTGAGCAGGTCCGCTCTCATCACCCTGATCGTGACAAACTCAGCTACGAGCGCCTCATAAATCATGCCCTTGAGGGAATGCTGAACTCTCTCGATAATTTTTCAGGATTCTATCACCCTGAAACCTACTCTTTCATCAGCAAGGAGAAACGTGAACCATCCCTGCCAGGACTAGGAATCACTCTGGGCAAGAGCCACGACCGGATCAAGGTAACGGTGGTCCACTCAGGATCCGCCGCAGATGAGGCTAATATTCTTGCTGGCGATTCCATTCTGGAAGTAAAGGGTCACCCCACCTCCAAGCTCACGCTGGCAGAGATCCTTGAAAAATTGCAAGGCCCTGTGGGTGAACACGTCCCTCTTACCCTTTACCGCGCCAGTAACCGGGAGTCTTACGAGGCATCGATCCTCCGCAGAGTTGTCAAAAATTCGGCTGTGCCCACAGCGCAGTTTCTCGACGGCCGTCTTTCTACCAAACTCAAGACCGGTTATCTCTATCTCTCCGAATTTACAGCAACCTCCCATCGCGAAATCGAAGCCGCACTGGACGATCTTGAGGATCGCGGCATGGAGGCACTTCTCCTTGACCTGCGAGGCAACCCCGGGGGACTCCTGACCGCGGCGGTCTCCATCCTTGGGGAATTCCTCCCTCCTTCGACAGAGGTGGTATTTACCAGAGGACGGAACCCCGAGCATACATCCCCTGCCATGAAGACCCCTGCACGCAAGCGGAGGAATCGAAGCTATCCAGTTGCCGTCCTCCTGGATCGCGACTCAGCCAGCGCCTCAGAACTCGTCGCTGGAGCCCTTCAGGACTTGGCGCGCGCAACCATCGTTGGGGAAACTAGTTACGGCAAAGGATCGGTTCAACGTGTCATGCCGATGGGTAACGCAGCCCTGAAGCTCACGATTGCAACTTACCACACACCTTCGGGTAGAACTCCCCAGGAAAGCGGAATTATTCCTGACGTCGAAGTGAGTATCTCGGATGAAGATCGAGCGAACCTCCGAAGACAACGACGGCGTGACTCGCTGACCCCTGATCAGCGGCAAATTCTTGATTCGTGGGTGGACCCCGTAGTTACCGGAGCTCTCCAAGCGGTCTCGAAACAATAAGATCCTCAACCCTATGCCTGTTGCCGAGCAGCCAGCCCCAGAATTGAAAGCGAGAGCTCTGACGATCCTCGCAATCGAAACGTCATGCGATGAGAGCGCTGTGGCCATTCTCACGCAGACCGGCACAACACCTGCAGAAATACTCTGCTCCCTTGTTTCTTCCCAAATACAACTGCACCGGTCTTATGGCGGAGTTGTCCCCGAGGTAGCATCTCGCAACCACTCTCTCATTCTTCGCAGCCTGGTGGAGCAAGCGCTTGATCAAGCAGATCTACAAGCCCGCGATGTCGATGCTTTTGTTGCCACCAAGGGTCCCGGATTATCGTCATCCCTGCTTGTTGGACATAGCATGGCCAAAGCTCTCGCTGCTGCGTCTGGTAGAAATTTCCTCTCGGTGAACCATATGGAGGGGCATCTTCTCTCCCCCTTTCTTTCCGATCAGAGCACCTCTTGGAAAAGCCCCGACATAACGGTCCCCCCTCATCTGGCTCTGATCGTATCAGGAGGCCATACCATGCTGGTCCACGCCAGACAGGCTGGTAATTACCATCTCATCGGGCGTACGGTAGACGACGCGGCGGGCGAGGCCTTCGATAAAGTAGCACGCATGCTGGGACTCCCCTACCCTGGAGGCCCCGAAATAGAAAAGCAGGCCAGGACTGGCAACCCAGAGGCCTTCCAGTTTCCACGTTCGATGCCCGGGGACCTCAACTTCTCCTTCTCCGGGCTCAAGACCGCAGTGCGTTATGCTCTCCCTAAGATCAGCAATCTCACCAAAAGACTCCCTGACATTTGTGCCTCTTTTCAAAAGGCTGTTACAGATGTCCTCGTCTCGAAATCTCTCCGAGCCGCTAAAGAATACGGGTGCAACATCATCACCTTGTCTGGGGGAGTGAGCTGTAATGAGGCGCTCCGCTCCGTCCTCCGCGAGAAGTGCATGTCCGAGGGACTACGCTTTCTTACCTGTCCTCCCGGTTTGTCTACAGACAATGCGGCCATGATTGCATTTGCTGCACTTTTAAAGCTTCGAGGCGGCGCTACTGGATCGATGAGTGAGGATATTGACCCGAACTTTTCCCTGTGTCAGCAGGACTCAATCTTATAAGGGAAGACCCACATTGAAACGTTGCCTCGTATTTGATTTCGATGGAACCATTGCCGACACACTCGGTGAGGGGCTGAACATCTATAATGAACTCGCTGAGAAGAATGGATATAATCTCATAAGCCCTGATCAGTTGGATGACCTGAGAGAATTGGATACGAATGGGCTGCTGAAGTATCTTGGCGTCCCTAAACGCAGGCTCCCACTTCACCTCGCTACTGCAATGCGACGCCTCCGAAGCCGCATAGAGCACCTCTCTCTCATTGAGGGCGTCCAGGATGTTCTACCCCTCTTACGTGAGCGCTCTGAACAGATGGGGATTCTCAGTTCGAATATTCCGGAGAACATCGACACCTTTCTCGAGGTTCATGGCATTAGGCACGAATTTTCCTTTATTAGCAGTACTGGAAAACTAAGTGGCAAGGCCCGCCACCTGCGCTCGATCGCCCGCACTTTCTCTCTTGCACCCGGGGAAATCACTTACGTTGGTGACGAAATTCGCGATCTTCGGGCAGCCCGTAAGGCGAAGGTCGAGGTCATCGCGGTCACTTGGGGGTTAAATTCCAGAAAATCACTATCCAGAGAAAACCCGACTTTCCTCATCGACCAGCCCTCTGAGCTTCTCGACATCGTCTAGCAATCAGATCTAGGGCCAAGGCACCCTTGCCCTTATCCTTAATTGGAGATAGGACCTCTAAAGGCCTCCCGGGACCGTTCCAGGTGAGAACAAGACCACAACCCTTGTCACATGAAAAATGAATCTTCCGACAACGCCTCTGCCAAGACACCAGAACCCGTCCCCGCCTCTCAAACAGGTTCCAAGACAAATCAGAATCTCGTTGTAAGCCTCATTCTTGGGGGAATCGTTATCGCCCTTTCTTTACTGGCTCTCCAAGTCACCGGCACTGATTTTGGCGGAGAAAAATCAGAAGTTGAGAAGCTTCGTGAGGAACTCAATGCCAAACGGCAGAGTATGGGATTTGCCGACGGCACAACTGGCCCTAGCGTGGAATCGCCAGCCCAGTTGGCCACCCGCCTTTCGACAGAATCCTCACAACTCGCAAGGTTAGTGAGCCAGCTTCAGGCATCTGTGGAATCGCTCGGCCGGGAGCTCCAAATGTCACAAACCACTGTTCGCTCTCTCAGCAGCCAACTAGCGAGCGCAACAAATGCGACAATTGACACTGATGACCTGCGCAGGCAGCTCACAGAAGCCCTCTCAAGAGCCACCGCATCGGAGGACCGTCTCAGTCAAATTCAGAAGCAGTCTGCGGGTGCACCCACGCAGAACCAATTAGAGACCCTCCTCGCAGAGCGTGATCAATTGCGCGCCATGGTTGCCCAGCTCAAGAACAAGGAATTATCCCCTGATAGCGCTGAGTAGACTCTCTTGAGAGAGACAACGAAAACTGCGACTTCCTTCCCGGAAAGTGAGATGCGCTCAGGTGCATTCACCCGTCTGACATGAGTGTCTGGCTCACTTACGATGTGTAGACTTGGAAACTCCAGAATATTACTCGCCGCCTTCCTCAATCTCTTCCATCAAACGTCGCATCTCCTCTAATCGGCGACGCATTGCTTCGAAGGGATCCACCTCCGGCCCTCGAACTTCAGGAAGGGGAATTCTTCCAGCCTTACCAAGCTGAGCCTCAGGTGGCGCCGGCTCCAAGGCGAGAGTCTGCTCTATCGCGGAGGATGGAATGATGAAGGTCTTGATTCTCCCAGCCCGCGCAATGGCAACCCCAACAACCCTTCCTTCCAGATCAACGACGGGAGCGCCACAGTCTTCCGGTGCGATCTGCATATCCGACTGCACCACTCTCGAGAATCCATCTCTCACTTCATTGTATCTGTGCCCTCCCATGTTATTCATCTGCTCCATCCGGCTGTAGGGTATCCGTGGCGCCCGTGGTCGACCACCCAGCTCCACTTCGATTTCTCTCTCTTCTTCGCCTCGCGCATAACGAATCTTCACCTTCTGTCCCGGCTCGAGCCGTTGCAAAAGAGCACTCAGCTCAAAGCTTCCGTTCACCTTTTTCCCGGTCACCTCCAAAATGATATCGGAGGCCATGAGGCCCGACCGCTCCGCTCCTGTTCCCAGCTCTACGCGGCGCACGAGCACTCCAGGCCCTTTAAATTCCAGATCCATTGCGACACCAAGGAAAGCTCGGTCAGAACTACGGAGGCTCCGCGGCATGACACTCACCACTCCCATTCCTGCAGCCTCTCCATCGGGGCGCGCGAGGCAAAGAAAGCTACCAGGACGCAAATCCTTCTCCCCCGCAAAGATCACAGGGTCGACTTCCAATCCCGCAACTTTGATCACCGCCAGATCCGCATCAGGATACACCCCACTGACGACAGCAGGCAACCACTCACCTGCGCCTGTTCGGCAACTTAGACTTCGGAGATCGCGACTCACCTCACTCCACTTAGTGAGCACCGTTTCGGGCCCTACTATGGTCCCGTAGCTCACCCTCTTACGCCAGACTCTCACTTCCACCGTTCCGGCTGAGGCCTTCTTCACGGCTGGAACCAAGGCCCTGAAAATATCAGCAGCCTGCTCATCGAGAAGGGCCTGACTTTCAGGAGAAGACTCGAGATCCTGCGCCAAGGACTGCGTCCAGCAGGCCAGGAAGATAAAGACTGGAAAGGAGAAGATCTTCATAGTCGATAGGCCAATCGTTCAGATTATTTCTGTTCAGGCATCACATCGGCAAGCCGAGCCAACTTGACTCTGCAGGTCCTGCTTTCCCCCTCCCGGTTAAAGGTCAATTTGACCTCATTACCTGGCTCGTATTCCGAAAGTATCCCCTGCAAGCCCCGCAAACTCTTCACGGGCTGGCCGTCAATGCTAACCACGATGTCGCCCCGTCGCATCCCTGCCACATCAGCAGGAGAATCGGGATACACCTCCCCAAGTCGCACTCCTTCCTCGACAGCTCCCGCCACATTGAAGCCGATTACCGGTCGGTCGGGATTCATCAATGGATTCATCGTTAGCCTACCCCACGTCTCTCCATTCATCAGCCTCTCCCAGTCGGTTTTAAAGTTCTGCACTCCAGTATGATTGTTCGCCGTAAGGCTGGCTCCGATCGACGAGTGAATGGCGATCACCTCCCCCTTGAGATTGAAAAGCGGCCCTCCAGAATCACCACCAATCAGTGCACAGTCGCTTCCAATAAATCCGAGCGGATTGAGCGCGACAACCCGCCCAAATCTCACTGGAGGCGTGCGAAGGGCGTCAAATCCTCCCGCGTGGCCAAGGGATACCACAAAATCTCCAATTTCAACGCCTCTCGAATCCCCCAGTTCCACGAATGGCCACTCTTTCTCTTCCGCCAGCTTCACCATTGCCGCGTCCTTCGATAGATTGGAACCCAGCACCTTTCCCCTCGCCTGCTTACCGTCGGAAAACACCACCGTGACTTCCTCCAAACCCTCAACGACATGCCCAGCGGTAAGAATCAGTCCGTTCCTTGAAATTATTACGCCGCTACCGGAGGACTCGCTCGCCTCCGAAAAGAGTGAAACGGTCGCGGTGAGCCCCTTCCCTGCCACGTCGTGGACCTTGTTCTGCAGCGCCCTCAGATCCTCCGGGCTAAAAGCCGGACCTTCAGCAGCCACCTCCGAAAAGATGGCCAACACCGATAGAATTAAAGCTGCCGGCTCCCCAAAACTTGCTAGTTTCATCGCTGTGAAATATGATGCTTACTTAGCAAGCGTCAATGCCAGTGGTTTTCGTTTAATCGGGTCAGCCAGACCAAAAGCCTCGAAAAACTGGCTGAATCGCTACCACGCGTCATTGCCTCTCCTTTTCCGGGATGTCCAGCCGCAGACCAAGAAAGAAAGCGCCCCCTCGCCAGCGACCACACTCGGCGAGGCGGAAACCGGCTCGTAAGCGAACTCGAAAAACGGCTCGCTCGAAACCCAGATCGCGGAGGCCCCACGCAAAGGGAAAGCGAAAAGCGGCAGCAGGTCATAGCCCACTCTTCGTATTCTTCTTCTGGCCCTACCTCATCATCAATCGATTAGTCACTAACTGGCCCGCGCTTCTTCGAATCCCAGCCAAGGGAATCTCCTACGGCGTCTGCGTCGGGGCCACAGTCCTGATTCTCGGCGGCCTCTTCTACTTTCTAAGATCTTTGAGATACGACATGAGCCAAGTAGCTGAAATGCCACAACGCTCGATTATTTACGACAGGAACATGAAGGAACTCGGGCGACTGCATGGAGCTCATCGTCACGTCGTTGATCTCACAAAGGTGTCTCCTCACTTTCGCAGGGCTCTTCTTGCCCGTGAAGATAAGAGCTTTTACCAGCATCGAGGCGTAGATCCACGGGGCGTGGCTCGCGCCGTCGTCGAGAATATCAAACGAAAATCGTTTGCCCAGGGAGCCTCGACTCTCACAATGCAACTGGCACGAAATGCCTTCGGTTTGTCCACCCGAGGGCCCAAGTGGCAACAGCTCGATCGCAAGTTTCTCGAGCTCGCCCTCGCCTTACGAATCGAGGAGGCCTACGAAAAAGACGAGATCATGCAGCACTACATGAATCTTATCTTCTGGGGTGGATCTATTCACGGAGTAGAGGCAGCTTCGCGGGCTTACCTGGAAAAATCTGCAGAGGCCCTTACGCTCTCCGAGGCTGCCATGCTTGCGGGGATCATCCGCGGACCCAATGCGTTTTCTCCATTTGACGATATCGAGAACACCAAGAAGGAAAGAAACTCGACTCTGGATTCGATGGTCGCGAATAGCTTCATTACCGATCTGGAATCCAAAGCCGCGAAGGCTGAGCCCCTTCAAATTCGACCGGTAAATCGTCGTATTATAGAAGACAGCTATGCCATGGATGCGATCAAGCGGGATATTGAGCGCCACCTTGATAAGAAATATATTAAACAAGGAGGGCTGAAGATCATCACTACGATTGACAAGGATCTACAAGAAGCCGCTGAACGCCACCTGAACTCCAAGCTAAGCGAAATCGAAAGACGTCCGGGTTACCGCCACAACACCCGTAGCAACTGGCAGTCCACTCCCTCCGCGCAACGCAAAACCCCTGACTATCTACAGGGGGCAATCGTGGCTGTAGAGAATCGCACTGGTGCGATCCGCTGTATTGTTGGTGGACGGGATGCGGGTGAATCAAAATTCAATCGCGCTATCCATGCCCGTCGTCAAATAGGATCTGTATTCAAGCCCTTCGTTTATCTCGCAGCCTTCGACCAGGGAATGCGTCCCGGCTCATACGTCGACGATTCAAGAATCAAGCCCGGACAAATCAGATACGCACCCCGTGACTGGGACCCGAGGAACTCGGATGGAAAGTATTTACCTACCGTAACAGCAAGAGAAGGCCTGATGAATTCTCGCAATACATCGTCTGTGCGCATTGGGAACTACGCGGGAATGGAAAGCGTTCGCTCAGTGGCCCACCGCTCTTTCGCTATCACCGTTCCCAGTAAGGCGTCATCATATCTTGGCTCCTGGGAAGCTACACCCGAGCAGGTTGCAAGCGCCTATACGATCTTTCCGAATGCAGGCACGCGCTACGGCCCTCACTTTGTCAGCAGAATTCTCGATGAGGACGGAAACGAACTCTGGGCCCACAAGCCATTGGGCTATCAGGCTATCGACAGAAAGGGTGCTGCGTGGACCACCTCATCTGTCCTGCAGGACACCACTCGTTCGGGAACCGCCTCGAGTATGCGACGCCAACTCGGATTTCAGCGCCCGGCTGGAGGAAAGACCGGAACGACTGATGGATATCAGGATGCGTGGTTTGTGGGTTACTCATCCGGTCTAACCTGCGCGGTTTGGGTGGGACACGACCAACCCAAGCCTATCGTGGAAGGTGGCTACGGAGCAGATCTTGCCCTTCCCATATGGGTCAAGGTCATGAAAACTGCCGATCGACTGGGAAGATACGAATTCAGCAGGTTTACACCCCCGGTAGAAATGAAACCCGTTCGACTCTGTAGATCGTCGGGAAAACATGCGACTCCGGGATGTGAAAAGGCGAAGACTGCCTACGATGATCCAATCCCCATTGACCTCGAACCACACGCAACAGACTTCTGCCCGAAGCACCCCATCAGAGCGATCCCCGTGGAATAAATGCATTTTTACCGGAGGTAGAGATCATCCTCTCTCCAACTTGCTATCCAGTGCCAGACGACCCAACAGCCCGGGAGCTTTCTTCAGCGACCAATGACGCGCGACCAGCGAACAACCTCGCGGGGAGCCAGCCTGAAGACGAATTGCAATCCAGCGAAGAGTCCGTCGGGAGCAAGAGCAGCGAGGGCGATCCGAGTTGGAGGCCCGCTGAACGGAAATCGATATTCCTCCAGTGGCTGCCACTCTGGGCGAGGAAGCTCCTTCACTTCGGGCTCCGGACGGCAATCATTGGCGTCTTGCTGACCCTTGGTGTGGCTACCTTCTATTTCATCGCATCACTCAGTTACGATATCGGTGAAATTCAAAAGATGCCCGAACGTTCCGTCATTTTCGATATTGATGGAAAGGAACTCGCTACGCTACACGGAGAGAACCGACGCCTTATTTCCCGCACGGAAATACCGGATTTCTTTGTATCCGCTCTGGAAGCACGGGAAGACAAACGCTTTTTCGATCACAACGGAGTCGATCTTCGAGGCGTTCTTCGGGCAACCATCCGTAATGCTTCGGACATGTCCTTCACCCAGGGAGCCTCTACCCTGACAATGCAACTCGCCCGTAACAGCTTCAATCTTCGTGAAAAAAACCTGCACCGCAAACTGGTAGAAATTGCAATCGCGCTACGGATCGAGGCCTCTTACTCAAAGGACGAGATACTTTCGGCGTATGTCAATCGAATCTACTTTGGCTCCGGCTGCCATGGTCTGGAGGAGGCTTCACGGCGCTACTTTGGAGTGAGTGCCTCTGATCTCACCCGCCGCCAGTGCGCACTTCTGGTCGGCATCATCCGCGCTCCCCATGCCTGCTCTCCCTTACGAGCACCTGAGAAAGCCATCCTGCAGCAAGATGAAGTCCTTGCCCGCATGGTTACTGAGGGGGCGCTCAGCCCGGAGGAAGCTTTAAACATACAATCAAGCGATCTTGGCCTCACCCCTTCCGGAACCGTGCCCGGAGGCAACCAGGCACTGCAGGCAGTTCGTCGGCACTTTGAGGAGCTCATCGACGCAAGGGACATTCGCAATGGCGGCCTGCGCCTCCAGAGCACGATCAGAACCAACATGCAGAAACTTCTTGAAGCGGAAGCACACACGTTTCTCGAAACAATCCCGGGATCGCCCGAAATTGCAGCTGTCTGTATCGATACCAGAACCGGGGGAATCCGGGGTATCGTGGGAGGACGCGCCACCGGAAACGCCTCTTTCAACAGAGCCCTTGACGCTCGACGGGACCTTGGTGAAATTTTCGCCCCCTTTGTGTATGCCGCTGCCGCAGAAAGGGGCATCCCTCCAAGAAAAGGGCAACCTGTAACACTGGGACGGGAAATAGGGGCCGAGGACCTCATCAGTCTCATGGAAAGATTTGGATTCAAGGGCCCCTTTCTCGAGGGAGATGATTTCTTCCGGGGAGGTGTGAGCGCCACCCCGCTTGAAGTTGCTGCCGCAGCGGCCACCCTGACAGCTGCTGGCCAAAAACCTCGGACATACTTCCTCCGCCAATTACTAAACTCAGATGGAAATCAGATCCTCTCAATCGGGCCATCGCCCAAATCGGCTTTCGCTTCGACCTCAGTGAGAACCGCTCTCGAAACCCAGTTTTCCGTTGATGAACCCCGAATCCTCCTTGGATCCAGCCCATCAAAAACCGATGCTTGGGCTGTCTGGCTCGGCTCTGAGCGAACCATCTGCCTCTGGGTCGGACACGATACGCCAACCCGCCTTGACTCGCCCGATATACTGTTTCCAGCACTTCAAAAGTCAATCCAGCGCTTGGGAGCAGCCCGACCAAAACTAGTTTCCGCCTCTCAAGCTAAACGATAAATCCATCTAGAAATCATGCAGGCTTTGCGATTCGACACCGCTATTGAAAATATCCTCAAACGTGAGACGCGATTTGAGGCAGGTGCCTACTTTCTCCTCAAGGATGCTCTCGACTTTACTCTGAAACGCACTCGAGAGGAGCATGGTGAAGAGCGCCATGTAAGTGGGGCAGAACTTATTCACGGGTTCCGTGATCACGCCCTCGAGGAATTTGGGCCCATGGCTCTGACCCTGCTTGAGGAATGGGGCGTCACGCAATGTTCCGATGTTGGAGACATGGTGTTCGAGCTCATTGAGGAAGGCATGTTTGGCAGGCAGGATTCTGACACGCGCGAGGATTTCGCCAACCATTACGAGTTCTCCGAAGCGTTTCTCAGTCCTTATCTCCCCAAAGGCAGCGTAACAGCCGGACTTGATTCCGGTGAACCTGAATGTGATGGAGATCGTGGCTCGGCACTTAGCCCCGTTCCGCGAGACGCGTCCTGAGGTCAGCGAGAAGTTGAACCCAGGCAGGCAGCCGAGCCCCTGCTCTCTCGGCCCTCCTCAGCGGCTCTACCCAGATGGCTTGGAGCTCGACTTCGCGCCCCTCCAGATAATCGATCAGGCTTGAGGGACGGTATGAGCCCATCTCCTTCGTCGATACAACCTGCTCATCAATGGTGCTGACGGGTATGCTCATTCCCAACGCAGTCGCTCCATCGATTACCTCTGCCATGATTTTCCTCACCAGAGATTCACCCTCATTACTTGCAAGCAACTCTGCAGTAGTAACCCCTCCTTCCGTGATACAGAGCCCGTTGAAAGCCACATTCCAGATCAGCTTGATCCACTGAGCCTTTTGGAGATCTTCTACCGCTCTGCAGGAGATCTCAGCATCGCTGAAGAGCGATACCAGCTGCGCGAGCCGCGCCGGCTCAGCATCGTTATATTCTCCAATCGTAACCAACCCCTGAGCGATATGGTTGATCTGCTCGGGCGCCAGACGATTGATGCAGACGAAGCAGAGGCCCCCATAAATCCGTTCTGCCCCGAAAAGTTGCGCAAGGTACTCAGTAGTCCCAAGTCCATTCTGAAGAGTCAGGATCACCGTCCCCTCGTGCAGCAGTGGGCTGATTACGTCACGACATGCACCATTTGAGGTGGTTTTCCACGCGAGGATAACCAGGTCCACCGGACCGATGTCCTCGGCTGAGAGAAAGGCCTGAACGGAAGGAAGTTCAAGATCGCCATCCGGGCTTTTGACCGTAAGTCCCTTTTCATTCAGGACCGAATACCCAGAACGCACCAGAAATCTCACATCGTAGCCAGCTGCCGATAGCCGGGCGCCATAGTAGCAACCGACCGCACCTGATCCGACAATCGCGATCCGGCGCACGACCTCAGGAAACGAGCCCCTGCACCTCGCCAAGAATGCGCTTGGCTGTCACGACTGTGTTCCGGTGCAATTTTGCTGTGTATTCAGGCTGACGGTTGTAGCCCCCCCCATAGAGCATCGCGATCGGGATACGATTGCGAAGCATGGCTCCGAGAATCACCTCATCTCGTCTCTGAATATCCTTCACCGTGAGCATCATCTGCCCAAACTGATCATTTCGATGGTTGTCTGCCCCTGCGATCCAGATCACAAGGTCTGGTGAAAAGACATCCATCGCTGCAGCCAACGTTGAGAAAAGCTGCTTCAGATACATCTCCCCCTCTACATACCGCACGGTCTCAACATCCATTGAGCCCTTGACCTTGCGCGCAGGGTCATTGCGTCCCACGTGAATCGAATATGTAAAAACATTGGGATCGTTATCGAGCAGGCTATTTGTCCCATTCCCCTGATGGGCGTCAGTGTCGACCACCATGACCTTGATCCCTGGCCTCTTGACCTGCAGGCTGCGAATCGCTACCGCAATATCATTGAACACGCAGTAGCCTTCTCCGTGTTCCCGGAACGCATGGTGTGTTCCTCCAGCCAAGACCACCGCAGCGCCATCCTGCAGAGCTGCCTCACACGCAAGACGAGTGGCCTCGACTTCAAGAGCGCTTCGAGTGTAAAGCTGTGGCGTTAGGGGAAACCCAAGCCGAATCTGTTCTTTCCGATCCAGTTGGCCTGAATAGATCTTTTGTAGATAAGCCGGGGTATGAGCCCGCTCCAGCACATGAGTTGCCGCCGGGCGCACCTCCACGATATCCTCTGGCCTGACCGTTCCGCGCTCGAGAAGCATCTCCTTCGAGATACGGAACTTATGCATGGGATACGGGTGATCTGATGGCAGATCGAGGTAGAACTCTGGGGAGTAGAAGCAGCGCATTGAGTAGCCCATAACAATCAGCAGATTTTGATATTCTGGCAAAAATTACTGCTCGTGGCAATACTTAGGATTTCCTAAATATTGCTCCCCAGTCGTAAAATATCCTAATATATGGAGACTTTCGCCTTCTTTCTGCCATCAGCCGGCACCTGCCGACTTTGTGAAAAATTTCACAAAGTCCTTGCGCGAGCGAGCTGTTTGGGGCCTCATTCTTCTGAAACCCGTCAATGATTGAGACCTCTCCTACAACGATTTACGAGGTTCCCGATGCGGCCGCCACAGCGGCGCAGGCTGCCACAGACTACCAGTCTGGCACTGAGGACCTTCTGGGGGAGAAAATGGTGCTCAACATGGGACCATCTCACCCGGCCACCCACGGAGTGCTCCGCCTCATTTTGGAGCTCGACGGCGAAGTAGTTACCAAGGCCGATCCGGATATCGGCTTCCTTCACCGGGGTGACGAGAAAATTGCCGAGAACATGCATTACAACCAGTTTGTTCCCTACACGGATCGGCTGGATTACCTCGCGCCCTTGGCCAACAACGTGGCCTATGCCTGCGCAGTGGAAAAGTTGATGGGATGGGAGCTTCCGCCCCGGGGCCAGGCGATCCGCGTCCTGGCGTGCGAGCTTGCCCGGATTTCCTCCCATCTCCTCGGAGTTGGTGTCTACGCGATGGATGTGGGAGCTATGACCGTTTTCCTCTATACGTTTACCGAGAGGGAAAAGATTTACAACCTCTCTGAGCAGCTCACGGGCGCCCGCTTCACCACCTCTTACACACGAGTTGGCGGTCAGATTCGCGACCTTCCCGAAGGCTTCACCGACAATGTCCGCACCTTCCTTGAAGAATGCGAAAAAACCGTAGATGAAGTAGACAGGCTTCTTACTAGGAACAAAATTTTCCTGATCCGCACAAAAGATGTGGGAATCATATCCGCTGAGACTGCCATCTCCTACGGTCTGACGGGACCGAACCTTCGCGCTTGTGGACCCAGCCGTGACCTTCGGAAAGACCGCCCCTACCTCGGCTACGAACAGTATAAGTTTGATGTGCCGGTTGGAGAGCTAGGGGATTGCTACGACCGTTATCTCGTCCGGATGGAAGAGTTGCGACAATCCATCTCTATTGTGAGACAGGTTCTCGACACTCTACCTGATGGCCCAGTCAATGTTGTAGACCCCAAAAGCAGTCTTCCCGATAAAGAAAAGGTCATGATGAAAATGGAGGAACTGATTCATCATTTTATCGTTGCCACACAGGGAATAGAGGCACCGGAAGGCGAGGTCTACTTCGGCGCCGAGAACCCCAAGGGCGAGCTAGGATTCTACATCAATTCCAAGGGAGGAGGGGTCCCTCACCGGTTGAAAATCCGAGCTCCTTCCTTCGTAAACCTCTCAATTCTTTCCGAACTCCTCGTTGACCACATGGTCTCTGACATTCCCACTATTCTGGGCTCTCTCGATTTCGTAATGGGAGAGTGTGACCGATGAAAATCCGAAGTGTCTGAATAGTCACTTCCCCGGCGAGTTAGCACCATGCCTCAAACAATCCTTACCGACCAGGTCACTTCTCACGAGACCAGCGGGACAAAGCATCACCCTCCTTTCGAGGTCGACAGCACCATCGAAAGAGAGGCAAACGCCCGTATCCGGCAATACCCCGCTGAACAGAAACGCTCAGCGGTTCTCCCTCTTCTGCATATCGTGCAGTCGAGGTTTGGCTACATTTCCTCGGACGCCATAGAGTGGGTAGCAACAAAACTCGATCTGGAGCCCATCAAGGTCGCGGAGGTTGTGACCTTCTACCCGGGACTGCGCCAGCATGCTCCTGGTAAATATCACATCCGGGTCTGCCGGACCCTGAGCTGTGCGATGGGTGGAAGTTACGAACTCATGGATAAAATTTGCGAACTGTCCGGAATCGACCGGTCCCAGACCTCGCACCACAACCCTGTCGCAGTGTCTCCCTGTGGAACCTGGTCGGTGGAATTCGCAGAATGTCTTGCATCCTGCGGCACAGCACCGGTGTGCCTGGTGAACAATGACTTTCACGAGGACCTTCCTGCAGAGAAAGCATCGGAACTTCTTAAGAGCTACGAGTAGTCGGTCAGAATGCCAAAAGTTACCTATATCGAAGGCAAAGAACCTCACGAGCTTGAACGCCGCCTGATCTTTCGGAATATCGACCGGAAGGGTTGGAACGCTTCGCTGAAAAAATATGTTTCTGAAGGGGGCTATGAGTCCCTTGAGAAATCTCTCCGAATGGAACCCGGCGAGGTCACCCAGGAAGTAAAAGAGTCGGGACTCCGGGGACGGGGGGGAGCCGGCTTTCCAACGGGAGTGAAATGGGGATTTATTCCACCCGGAAACAAAAAGCCGGTCTACTTGATCTGTAACTGCGACGAGTCCGAGCCCGGAACATTCAAGGATCGCTACATTGTTCATCAGGACCCCCACCAACTTATCGAAGGCATGGTCATATCCTGCTTCGCGGTTGGCGCCAAACTTGCATACATCTATATCCGCGAAGAATTTCCAGAAGCTGCAGAGATTGTCGAAAAAGCCATCAAGGAAGCGAAGAAAGCAGGTTTTCTGGGTAAGAATATCTGTGGAACTGACTTCAGTTGCGAATTCTATGTCCACCGAGGAGCCGGCGCCTACATTTGTGGTGAGGAGACCGGGTTGATCGAATCCCTTGAGGGAAAGCGTCCTTACCCCCGCATCAAACCTCCCTACTTCCCCGCCGCGATGGGACTCTACATGTGCCCGACGATCGTCAATAACGTAGAAACCCTGTGCCATGTGAAGCACATCATTGAAATGGGTGGGAAGGCATACGCTGATATTGGCACGCAACGCAACACCGGAACGCGAATCCTCTGCGTTTCAGGCGATGTAAAAAAGCCAGGTTACTACGAGATCGAGGTCGGCAAGATGACGATGGGAGAGCTCCTTTATGATGTGTGCGGTGGTCCCCTCGAAGGGCGAACGTTCAAGGCTGTTATTCCCGGAGGATCATCGGCGAAGATTCTACGATGTTCAGACACCTACAACGTCTCCAGTCCGCCGGGATCGGACAAACGGGAAATCACCTTTGATGACATCCCTCTTGATTTTGACACAATGGCAGCGTGTGGGTCAATGGCAGGGTCCGGAGGAGTTATCGTCATGGATGATTCCCGGAGGATGTCGTGGGTCTTGAACAATATTAATGAGTTCTACGCTCATGAAAGCTGTGGCCAGTGCACTCCCTGCCGCGAGGGATCCACTTGGATGAAAAAAATTACTGACCGTCTGGTGGAAGGAAAAGCAACCCCCGCCGACCTCGACACCCTCGAGTCAGTTGCCTACCAGATTGATGGCCGCACGATCTGCGCCTTTGGGGAAGCCTGCTCATGGCCTGTTGAAGGCATGATAGACAAGTTCCGCGACGAACTTGTTGCCGAGACGGCCAAGGATGATGTTGCAATTAACCGGAACCCCGAACAGGAAGCACAAAGGCGCTATCTCAAGGAAGCCCGTGCTCCGGCTGGAAGTTCCGCCCGAATCTGACTCATGGCAGACTCCGCTCCAGCAACCGCTGAAAAGCTGCCCAAAGACCTCGCTGCAGAAAAAGGTCTAGTTAACGTGCAGGTCGATGGCGCCTGGGTTCAGGTTCCCGCTGGCACCCGGATGATTGAGGTGTGCAAGCTGGCAGAAAAAGAGGTTCCTCATTACTGCTACCATACCAAGCTTTCATCCCCCGGAAACTGCCGGATGTGCCTCGTCCAAATGGGCATGCCAAATCGCCCCCCTCCGGGTGATTCACCCCGCTATGAAGATGATGGCTATCAGCAGATCTCATGGATGCCCCGGCCCGTTATAGCATGCGCTAACACCGTTACTGAAAACATGGGAATCCGCACCACAGGCGAACTCGTGGAAGAATGCCGTAACGGGGTGATGGAATTTCTCCTGATCAATCACCCCCTCGACTGCCCTATTTGCGACCAAGCTGGTGAATGCAGCCTTCAGGAGTTCTCCGTCGAACATGGGCGAGGTTCCTCACGATTTGAGGAAATGAAAGTCAAGAAGCCTAAGAATGTCGAGATTGGACCTCGCATCAGGCTCGATGATGAACGCTGCATCATGTGCAGCAGGTGTATCCGCTTCATGGACGAGGTAGCCGATGATCCCGTTCTCGGGTTTATCGATCGAGGCACTCATACAACTCTGACAGTCCATCCAGGACGTCGTCTGGACAACAACTACTCACTCAACACTGCAGACATCTGCCCGGTGGGAGCGCTCACCTCAAACGATTTCCGCTTCCAGATGAGAGTGTGGTTCCTGAAGGAAACCAAGAGCATTGACGTAAACTGCGGCACCGGATGCAACACAGTAATCTGGACCCGGGGCAACGAAGTTTTCCGGATAACTCCAAGGGAAAACAATGAGGTGAATTCCTCATGGATGCCGGATAGTCACCGTCTTAACTTTCACTACCTTCACGCAGAAACCCGCCTCGGCGATCCTTTTGTGAAAATCGGATCGAGGCATGAAATTTCCGACTGGCCCGGTGCAATCTCAAAGGCCGCGGAGGGATTGTCCAGGTTCAAGGGGGAAGAGGTAGCCGTGATTGGCTCCGGCCGTATGACAAACGAGGAACTTTATCTTCTCCGGCGTCTCGCTGATACACTCGAAACAGACCTCCTCTCCCTGGTTCCAAGGGTCGAAGAGTCCGACGGAAAGCTGATTTCTGCTGACCGAAATCCCAACACTTCAGGCGCAAAGCTCATCTGGGCCTCCCGAAACCCTTACGCCAAGCTGGAGTCAATCCGTCAGGGAGTGGTGGATGGCAAAATCAAAGCGCTGATTGTTTTCTACGAAGACCTTCTCGGAGACGCTCAGTTTAAGGCTGATGAACTTGCCAATTTAGATGTTCTCGTATCAAACCATATCCTGACCAACGGAACCGCCAAGGCCAGCGATGTTGTTCTTCCCGGTGCAGGTTTTGCGGAAAAAAGAGGATCCTTGGTGAACATCACTGGACGACTCCAGCGACTCAACCAAGCCATTTCTCCACCGCCCGGAGCAATGGATGATTGGGAGATCATTCGAGATCTGGTCAAGGCCCTCTCTCCAGCCGAACCCTCCCGATACCTGCTGGAGGAGGTCTTCGGTGAAATCGCGGACGAGGTAGACGAATTTGAGGACCTCACTCTTTCAAAGATCAGTGACCTTGGAATCCCTATCGTGGAAACCGGCGAGAACATCCCTCTCCTTGAGTCGGAAAAGGCCCGGATCACTGCCGGGGAAATTGTTGGTTAGATACTCGAACTGATTCCAATGGATCTCGCTTTCATTATCGCCTCCGCCATCAAAATTTTTGGATTTACCTTTCTGGTGGTCCTTCCCCTCGTGGCCTACTCTACCTACGCGGAGCGCAGGGTATCCGCGGTTCTCCAGGATCGAGTTGGCCCAAACAGGGTCGGCATCCCGGCCACTCTTTTTGGTTTTAAGAAGGACATAAAGTTCTTCGGGCTGATCCAGCCTCTCGCCGACGGGATAAAAGGACTCTTGAAGGAGGACTTCACCCCGGCTCATGTCAGGAAATCTTTCTACTGGATGGCGCCGGCCTTTACCGCTGCGCCCGCGTTTATCAGCCTCTGCGTGGTTCCTTTCGGAAGTGCCGTCACCATATTCGGATATGAGGTTAAGATGGTCATTGCCGACATTGGGGTCGGACCGCTGTTCATTTTCGCGATTGCTTCCCTCAGCGTATACGGGATCACTCTTGCAGGCTGGGCCTCAAACTCGAAGTATCCATTCTTTGGCGGGGTGCGTTCATGTGCTCAGATGATCTCCTACGAGATCGCCCTGGGCCTTTCTCTCATTCCTGTTCTTCTCTTTTTTGGGAAACTGAACCTCAGTGATATTGTCGCATATCAGGCATCCAACGGATGGCTTCTCCTCCCACTCTGGAATGAAAGCGGAACCCTGATCCACGAAGGATACTGGCAGAACAGCTCGCAACAATGGCTCCTCCTTCTGCCAATGGGGATCTCCTTCTTCGTATTCACAACTTCTATTTTCGCCGAAACGAACCGAATGCCCTTCGATCTCCCTGAATGCGAAACCGAACTTGTCGGTGGTTATCACACCGAATATTCGTCCATGAAATTTGCTCTCTTTTTCATGGGTGAATATGCTGCCATGATTGTTGGTTCCGCACTCATTGTCACCATATTCTTCGGTGGTTGGTCGCTTGGGTTTGGCTTGGATAGCGCACTGCTCCAGACCGCAGAAGGAAGCTGGAAATGGTATGCTGGCTTCATTCACATGGGGGCCTTTCTGGCTAAGACGGTAGCCTTCATTATTTTCTTCATCTGGGTGCGCTGGACCGTTCCGCGCTTTCGTTACGACCAACTCATGAAATTGGGATGGGTCGTATTTTTCGAGCTAGCCCTCTTCAACATCTTCTTGGCTGCCCTGATCATGGCAGCCCCACACATTGGCATCCTCAACACGTTTCTTTTCGGAATACCGGCTCTGATCATCACCGCTTTACTGATGTTCTTCATCACGAAGGCCAACGAAGTCAAACGCAAGGCGAAGGTTACATGATTAACCCTCGATTCCCCCTCCTCTTTTTCTCCAAATCCAAAGACCTTCCACCTCCCCTTCCTGATGGCCACCGTCAAAGTCAAACGCCCGAAGCTGTATTGGTATGAGCACCTCTATTTACCAGCGATCCTCAAGGGATTGATCATTACGCTAAAGCACGCCTTGGAGTCGCTCCGCGGAAAGGCACAGGGCGGAAAATCTCTGGCATCCTCCGGCCTGGGAGTCACCATGCAGTATCCTGAACAGAAGTGGGACGACCAATTACCCGACTACTATCGAGGAGTCCCTGCTCTAGTCACAGACGAACAGGAACGAGAGCGATGCGTCTCCTGTCAACTCTGTGAATTCATCTGCCCCCCTAAGGCGATAACTATCGCGCCCGGTGAAATTCAATCCGATGACCCGTGGGCAAAGGTGGAGAAGGCACCGCAGAAATTCGACATCGACATGATTCGCTGCATTTATTGTGGAATGTGTGAGGAAGTATGTCCGGAACAGGCCATTTTCCTCAGGCAGGACTATGCTATGACCGGCACAACCCGCGGGGAAATGGTCAACGATAAGAAACGCCTATACGAAATCGGAGGCATTCGGGAAGGTTTGGTCAACAAATGGAACGAGCTGAAATAATGAGGCACCCCGTGAATGATGCTCTAACCGGGTTCTCTGAGGAAAACCCAGACGGTGAGACGCTAAAAGAATTTATCTTATAGGCATGCCTGTTTTCTTTTACGCATTCGCTGCTGTATCCGTCGTCGGAGCAATCGCCCTCGTGAGCTTTCGCAACCCGGTGAGTTCAGCGATTTCCATGGTGGGCTCCTTCATCGGACTAGCAGCTCTTTTTATCGGCTTGAATGCCTATTTCGTAGGGATCATTCAGATCCTTGTCTATGCAGGCGCCATCATGGTGCTCTTTCTTTTTATCATCATGCTTCTGGACTTGAAGGTCCCCTCTACCTTCAAGCGTTCAAGCCCACTGATCCTGGTAGGCGGCTTAATCATTCCTTTTTCCTTTGTTATCCAACTATCAACGGTGCTGTCCGAAGTTCGTGGCGGGAATCCGAAAGCGCTTCCTCTCCAAGAGGCTGCCGAAAGCTTTTACGACCAGGAGCGCGACCCGGGAAACCAATCGGAAATATACAACAGCCTGCAAAAAAAATCGCTGCCAGATGTAAACCTTATCGGCCTCACGCTCTTTGGACATAAGGGTGATAACGCCTCCATCCGAACGCCGGGATACAACTTTCCTCTGCAGATCACAGGGGTCCTTCTGCTCGTGGCAACCGTTGGAGTCGTTGCGCTCTCTCTGAAGAGGAAACAATCCAAATCCGGAGGACCTGAAAGCTAACCAATGGCCTCTCTTCAGGAATACCTTTTCATATCTGGACTCCTCTTCGCCATCGGGCTGGCCGGAGTACTCATTCGCCGCAACATTATCGTGATCTTCATGTGCCTCGAGCTCATGCTGAGCGCAGCGAATCTCACTCTGGTAGCGTTTTCCCGTTTTAATACCGGAGAGAATGGACTGCCCGACTACAACGGCCAGGTGCTGGTCTTTTTCATTATAACCGTAGCCGCGGCGGAGGTCGCAGTTGGACTTGCAATCATCGTTGCTCTCTACCGCGCTCGCCAGACAGTTGACGTAAAAGATCTCACCTCCATGAGAGGATGAAAGCTCGACCGGACAAACCCTCCGAATCAAAGAACCTCCGAACTTCTCCCAACTCCTAGGAACTCTTAACCATGCTCGAACTTCTCTCCTGGTCGATATTGCTGCTCCCGCTCTGCTCTGCAGCGGTGATCCAGCTATTGCTGCGGGAGACGGCTGGAGCAGCTGTTCGAATGTCGGTGGGATCCGTTGCCACGACCTTTGTGATCGCACTTGTCCTGCTCGGAAGCGAGGACAGGACTTTGGCAGTTCAATGGGCGACGGCTGGGAGCTTTCATATCGAGATCGGTCTGATAATCGATGACCTCTCACGCGGCATGATGATCGTGGTGACAGGTGTCGGCCTGCTAGTTCATATTTTCTCACTGGCATATATGAAGGAGGACGAGGCACGAGCCCGTTACTTTGCCGGACTCTCCATCTTCATGTTTTCGATGACGGGCATCGTACTCGCGAGCAACTTCATCATGATGTTTATCTTCTGGGAGCTGGTCGGGTTCAGCTCCTACCTTCTCATCGGTCATTGGTTCCAAAAGAATTCAGCCGCCGAAGCCGCGAAGAAGGCGTTTCTTGTTAATCGAATTGGTGACTTCGGTTTCATGATCGGCATTCTCATGCTCTGGGGCATCCTTGGAACCTTCGCCTTCCGGGAGATGTCGGAGAGCGCAACCGTAATAGCACAAAGCAGTAGCACGCTTACCGGGATTGCGGTGCTTCTTGTCTTCTGTGGAGCACTGGGGAAATCGGCGCAAGTCCCCCTCCACGTCTGGCTACCGGATGCCATGGAAGGGCCCACCCCGGTATCCGCCCTAATTCACGCTGCGACCATGGTAGCGGCCGGAGTTTACATGCTGTTCCGATTACAGCTCTCAGCCGGCATCGAAATTTTTGAGGGATTCGCCGGAACTACCATAGCGTGGGTCGGCGGGATTACCTCCCTTCTGGCCGCTTTAATGGCTACTCAGCAGGACGACATTAAACGGGTTTTGGCGTACTCGACCCTTTCTCAACTCGGCTACATGGTGATGGCCGTGGGACTTGCAGGAGAGCACAGCGCCGAAGCCGGCATGTTTCACCTATACACCCATGCGTGGTTCAAAGCTCTACTCTTTCTTGGCTCGGGAGCAGTGATTTATGCGTGCCATCACGAACAGAACATCTGGAAGATGGGAGGGCTCTTCCAGAGAATGCGGAAGACCACAGTCACTTTTGCCATAGGAACTGCGGCCCTCATGGCCATTTACCCTCTTTCAGGTTTCTGGTCTAAGGAACAAATTCTTGAGGCCGCTCACCACGATCAGCCCGTTCTATTCTGGCTGGCGATCATTGTTGCCACCCTGACTCCATTTTACATGACGCGCCTCTTCATAGTCGCCTTCCTTGGCAAGGGCAGAGGACATGGTGCCCAAGAAGCCAAGGAGGTTCCACCTCTCATGCTCTATCCGCTGTTCGCGCTCTCCTGCATGGCGGTGATCGCAGGTTTTACTCCCGTCGCGGAAACACTATCGCCAGCATTTCATCACCCCTCTCATTCCTTCAGCCTGACCAATCCAGTATTCCTGATCTCTCTGGCCGCTCTTCTAATAGGGATAGGCGGCGGCATCCTTCTCTACCGGGGCCGGGATGCCGACCCCCTCGAAGGAAACGCAATATTCAAAATTTTCCGCAACAAGTTCTACTTCGACGAGGCTTATCTGGTCCTGGTCCGGATCTTCCAGAACGCGGTCGCTATGGTTGTTCACTTCCTCGATGATTTCATTATTGGAAATCTCATCGTCGGGGGCTTGGTGAGAACCGCATCTGGAGTCGGCAATCTTTTCCGGAAGCTCCAGAGTGGAAATCTGCAGGGGTATGCATTCCTGTTCGGGGCAGGCATCATCTTGATTATCTATCTCACCGTATTCGCTCGCTAGGAACCCATGACTGCCTGCCTTCTTTTAATACCACTCATTGGAGTCATTGCGATTCTCAGGGGTCGGGATCCGGGAGCAACTGCGAGGCTGACAACTACTCTGATGCTCGCAACTGGCATCCTGCTCGCAGGATTGTGGGCCATGGGTATCCGGGATGGACTATCCATCTCACCGGTTGTGCTCAGCAAACCCGAAATCCGTCTCGGTCTGGGACTCTACGACGGGATGAGCGTCATCATGATGCTGCTTTCGGTCATAGTCGCATTCGCGGCTGCCCGTACCGGTTCTTGCAAAAAGCGCCATGAGAGCCTCTGGAACATCTCTCTTCTTCTCGTCGCGGCAGGGGCGGTTGGTGCATTTATTTCGACTGATCTCTTTTTCTTCTACGCGTTTCACGAACTCGCACTGGTGCCTACCTTCTTAATGATAGGAATTCTTGGTCGCGGAGAACGTAAAATCATTGCGTGGAAGGCAACCATCTACTTGGCGTTTGGATCAATCGTTCTCCTGGCTGGACTACTCTGGCTCATAGCGGCCAGCGGAACTTCCAGCCTCGCCTTCGAAGACTTGCTCAAGACATCCATTCCGGCCGAAGACCAGCCGGGCATCGCCCTCCTTCTCATTATTGGCTTTGGCACTCTGGTGTCTCTCTTCCCTTTCCATTCATGGGCGGCACCAACCTATGCCAGTGCCCCCGCACCTATTTCCATGCTGCACGCCGGCGTACTAAAGAAATTCGGTCTCTACGGACTACTGAGACTCCACCCGCTCGTTCCGGAGGGGATGAGTCACTGGCTCAACCTGATTATCGCTCTCCTCATCGGCAATATACTCTGGGTTGGATTTGTAACCATTAACCAGAAGCGCCTTGATCTCATGCTGGGCAACTCAAGTGTCATGCACATGGGTTACATCTTCCTGGCCTTCGCGGCTCTGATTGAGGCTGGGGCACAAACGGAAAACCCTGTGGCGATGCCTGCCGCAATTCTCCTCATGTTTGCCCATGGAGTGACCATCGCCATGCTTTTCGGTCTTACCGATCGTATCGAGCAGAAAACGGGGACCCTCGACCTGCGAAACCTCGGAGGGCTGGCCAGCCTCACACCTAAGCTCGCATTTCTCTTCGGGCTCGCGGCCATGGCATCCATCGGACTGCCCGGTCTCGCGAACTTCGCTGGAGAAGTTATGGTCTTCATTGCCGGGTTCAGAGGGTGGCAGGCAGGCAGCGAGCTAGGATCCGTACAGATCGCTACTATTATCGCCCTGTGGGGACTGGTGATCAGCGCTGTCTACATGCTGCGGGCCTACCGTAGGACTTTTCAGGGTCCAGGGGGATCGCACATCGAAAACGCCGAAGATCTTTCCTCCAACGAGCGGCGACCCGCAATCTTTCTTGCCTTTGTTCTGGTGATCGTTGGACTCTTTCCAAACCTCCTTCTCGGTCTACTAGAACACTCCGGAAGCGGCACTTCCGAACCTTCCGAAGTGCAAAACCCCCTGGAACCGACACTCCCACCGGGCCCTGAACCTCAACCCCAGCAAGCCATGCTGGCCAACTGAGAATTACGTCATGCCTGCCTACTGGTTAGAAGCTACTGTCGTCATCCTCGGCCTCATTCTGCTCTTGATTGAGGCCTTTGGAAAATCAACCAGTCGGGAACTGGTCCGGAGGGTCTCGATTGGAGGTCTCGCCTTTACCCTTATTCCCCTCTATTTCGCAGTTGCTCCTCCTGCCGACAATGCTGAGTTAGCCCGGTTCTATATTTATGACAATTGGGCCGTTTTCTTCAAGCTTCTCGCCATCGTGGCCACGATTCTGGTCCTCCTCATGGCCTATGATTACCGCAAGGTCTTGAACCAGTTCACGGAAGAGCCTGGAACTGACCACGGCACAGGTGAATTCTATGCTCTCCCGGTGTTTGCCTGTGCGGGCATGATGTGGATGGCCTCGGCCAGAGACCTTGTCTCTATTTTTGTCTCTCTCGAACTAGTCACCATCACTTTCTACATTCTGGTGGCCTACATGCGTCGCCAAGTCGGATCCCTTGAGGCCGGCGTGAAGTATTTAATCCTCGGGGCCCTGTCTACTGGCTTCCTTGTCTATGGAATGGCTTGGATCTACGGCGTAACCCATACCACAAATCTCGCCGAGATCGGGATTGCAATTTCCGACCCTGATTCGGCGCTCGCAGCCAATCCTTCGCCCCTGTTCTTTGGGCTTTCTTTAATGCTTCTATCCCTTGCCTTTAAGATTGGAGCAGCGCCCATGCACCTCTGGATTCCCGATGTTTATCAGGGAGCGCCCACCCCGATCACTGCATTTCTCTCGGTTGGATCAAAGGCAGCCGGCTTCATCGTCGCCCTGCGTATCCTCGAGCCCTTCTTCAACTCAGAGATCACAAGAAGTCAGACGACACTTATTGTCCTCATCATGGCGGGACTTACTCTGCTGGTAGGTAATCTCGCCGCAATTGGGCAAACCAACTTCAAGCGTCTTCTCGCCTACTCCTCGATTGCCCATGCCGGATTTCTCCTTCTGGCCATAGCGGCGTGGCATCCTGGCGATGCTGGTTCTCTCAGCACACACCAGGTTGTCTCACTTTACCTCGCAACCTACCTTGTGATCACCTTGGGAGCCTTTTTTGTCCTCGTAGTCGTGCGCAATGCCGAGAACAGCGACGAAATCTCAGCTTTTGATGGACTCGGCCGACGGAACCCATCCCTTGCGGTCTGTGCCACGATCCTTCTCTCAGCTCTCGCAGGCCTTCCACTTACTGCGGGCTTCATTGGGAAATTCTTCGCTTTTCAACTGGCAATCAGCTCCGCTGCCGCCAACAAGGTTCTCTGGCTGGGTGTGGGCATCGGCTTCATCGGTGTCGCTGCCTCATTCTATTATTATCTTAAAGTCGTCCGCGCCATCTACTGGCGGGAACCTGCTCATGAGGAAGAACTTCCAGTTCCCCGGATCAGTCGGGTTATCATCCTGAGCCTGACCGCACTTACTATCCTCCTCGGGTTCTGGCCAAATCCCATCCTCTGGCTCATAGGAGGCTAGCAGAGGGAAACGTTCTCATCGAACACTCAGCCGCTAACTTTCACTCTTTCCCGATCAGGCTGCAGAAACTGCGCCCAGCTCTCATCTTCGGAAAGTTCCGGACGCTTTCCAAATATCGGCCGCCAACGAGGAGCCTTTGGCTTCCGCAACAGGTTCATCCCCACTTCATAGGCCAACTTATTGGCTTTCCTGGTATTGCAGCGGATACAGGAAGTGACGATATTCTCCCACGTAGTTTTGCCGCCCTTATCCCGTGGTATAACATGATCAAGGTTGAGGTCACGCTCCGCAAACTTCTGGCCACAATACTGGCATACTAAATCGTCCCGGAGAAACACGTTTTGCCGGGTAAACTTCACCTCTTTCCGGGGTATTCTGTCGTAAAGTGCCAGCACAATAATCCTAGGGGCTCGGAACGCATGACGCACGGTCCTGATTAACTCTCCAGCCAAATGCCCGGAGGAGTGCTCCGCCCACGAAATCAGGTCGTGAGTCTGATACTGGGCGTCCCCATCAGTTTGAACGATTTGAGCATGCCCGAGACAAACGAGCCTGATAGCCCGCTTCACTGAGCAGGTATGAATTGGCTGCCATAGACGGTTCAAAACGAGAACCGGGCAATCCAGCAACAATCTATTAGCCTCTTGAGGCACTACAATAACGGAGCCTACCATGGGGTTTACCCCGAACAAGGGAAAGCGACCGATCACCCAATAACCCATCCCGGGACCCCATACCCAATCATTCCGAAGCAGTGATTGCCTTGATAATCTAATACCCTTAAACTGCTCTCGATGTCTAGTTTCCTCGGCCGTTGCTTTCATATCGCTACTTGGGGTGAATCCCATGGCGGTGGGGTAGGAGTCGTGATCGATGGATGCCCTCCACGGATTCCTCTAGCCGTAGAGCAGATCCAGCGTGAACTGAACCGACGACGACCAGGTCAAAGTGAGATTGTGACCCCCCGGGATGAGGCTGATGAATGCGAAATCCTCTCAGGGGTCTTCGAGGGCGTAACCTTGGGCTCCCCCATCGCCATCCTGGTTCGGAATAAGGATGCCCGTCCAGCGGCCTATGAGGAGATGTCCACGAAATACCGGCCTTCCCATGCGGACTATACCTACGACGCAAAGTATGGAGTTCGAAATTGGCAAGGTGGGGGCAGAGCCTCCGCACGCGAAACCATAGGGCGCGTTGCCGCAGCCGCAGTCGCCAGACAAGTCCTCAACGCCCTGGCTCCGGGAGTCGAAGTTCTCGCATGGGTTTCCTCTATTCAGGACTTGGAAGCCAATGTGGACCCTGAAGCCATCAGCGCTGAGCAGATTGAGGACAATATCGTGCGAACTGGAGACCCCTCCAAAGTCGAAGAAATGATTTCCCTGATCAAGAAGGCCCGGAGCGAGGGGAACTCCCTCGGTGGAACAATCGAAGCCGTCGTTCGCGGTTGCCCGCCAGGCCTCGGAGAGCCCGTATTCGACAAGTTAGAGGCCGAACTCGCTAAAGCCATGATGAGCCTCCCTGCAACTAAGGGATTTGAGATCGGATCCGGGTTCAAGGGCACCTTACTCACGGGAAAGGAACATAACGATCACTTCTACATGGAGGACGGCCGTGTGAGGACTCAAACGAATCACTCCGGCGGTATTCAGGGAGGCATCTCGAACGGAGAGCCCATCTTGTTCAGGGTCGCCTTCAAACCAACAGCGACTATTATGACCGAACAGGCAACCGTCAGCAACACTGGCTCTGACACAGAACTGAAGGGTCGCGGGAGGCATGATCCCTGTGTTCTTCCCCGGGCCGTTCCCATGATCGAGGCCATGACCACTCTGGTCCTCTGTGATCACCTGCTCCGTCATAGAGCCCAATGCGGTGAAGTATCTGCTGCGCCTCAATAATTTCTTTTCTATTCAGATATGCTCGCGATCTCCTCCTCTGACCTCACGATTTATGGCGTCCTTGGGCTCATTATCATCGCGTTCATTATTATCGGCCTGCTTAAGGGATTTGTTCGCATGACCTTTGGCCTCATTGCTCTCTCTGCGGGAGCTTGGGCTGGGCTCTGGGGCTTCCAGAACGTTTCATCATGGGAACATTTCCCCATTGACGATCCTGACCAATGGGTGGATATCGCGGCAGGTCTCATTATTGGGTTTGCCGCCTTCTTTGTCGCCCGTGCCCTGTTCGGAATCATACTGACGCCCTCGAAGCCAAAAGAGGGCATAAAAAGAAAATTCACCCCAAGCGGAGGCATCCTCGGCTTTGTCATGGGGGTTACCTGCACGTGGTGCTGCCTTTCTGGAATTCGCTATGCAGGCACCCTCTATGAACTGGAGTGGGTGAGGGTAGCTCTCTCAAGCAAGGAGTGGCTAAATGCCTCAGGCACTGAAGATCGCCTCGCTAAGCAGCCCGCTCAACCTGCTCTCTCGAAACTGAAGCGGCAACTAGATGCCAGCCTCGCTGGACAGCTTCATCAGAAAATTGATCTTATCAACAGCCGGGCCCGCGCAAATCTCTCCAAGCTCACCCTTCTTGTGGACAACGAGAGAGTGTGGACCCGTGCGAACTTAAAGGCGGATGTCCGGGCAGCAGCTAAGCAGGCTCAGATTAATTATCTCCTCACAGAGCAAAAGGCTCAGTTGAAAGCCCTCTACAGTCAGGGACAAACTGCCCAGCTGCTCCATTCTGACTCGATCAAGGAGGTCTGCGCCAAGGAAAATGCTCGTTCCAAGTTGGCCGACCTTGATATCGAAGCCGCTATTGGTTTGTTACCGAGTCAGGGAAATAATTAAAGCCTGAGCTTCGCGGCAGACCACCGTGCTGTCCGACAAGGTTCTTCCTTGATTGGGCCATTGGATCCCCAGCCTGGTTCCCGCCCTTGCACTTATCTCCCTCGAGCCTCACACTTAGGCCTTACCACACCAACGTTGCCTTCTCTTTCCTGTCGATGCACAAGGACTATATCGCTACTATCGGGCTCGAAGTCCACTGCCAGGTCAACACCAGGAGCAAGATGTTCTGTTCATGCAGAACCAGCTTTGGAGAGGAGCCCAATAGCAATGTCTGCCCAACCTGCATGGGCCTGCCGGGCGCTCTTCCAGTTCTCAATAAGGCCGCGATTGAGCAGACCATTCTAGCCGGACTTCTTCTCAATTGCACGACCCCCGAAATATCCAAGTGGGATAGAAAAAATTATTTCTATCCCGACATGCCTAAGAACTACCAGATCTCACAATTTGATCTGCCTCTTTGTCTTGGAGGCTCCGTCCCACTACCGGACCACAGCTATCCTAAGGATTATCAGCAGAACATTGCTGATCCGGGAAAGAAAATAGGACTAACCCGTATCCATCTCGAAGAGGACGTCGCCAAATCCACTCACTTGGCGAATTCCAGCGTAATCGATTTCAATCGTGCGGGCACTCCTCTCATGGAAATTGTCTCTGAACCCGAAATCGAAACACCGGAAGAGGCCTTCGCCTACCTCAAGACTCTTCAGCAAATCCTCATTTATGGAGAAATCTCGGATGCTGATATGGAAAAGGGGCAACTGCGCTGTGATGTTAATGTGTCCGTTCGTAAAAGAGGCACCGATAAGCTGGGCACCAAGATCGAACTCAAGAACATGAACTCCATTTCTGCCGTGCGGCGCGCTCTTCACCACGAAATTGAGCGTCAGATCAGAGTCCTCGAGGAGGGCGGATCGCACGCACAAGCGACCTGGCGATGGAATGATGATGCGGGTGTCACCGAGTTCATGCGAGGCAAGGAGGACGCCCACGACTATCGATATTTTCCTGATCCCGATCTCCTTCCAATCCGGACGGGAGAAATCGTTGAACGAATGCGAGCTCATGTTCCCGAGCTTCCTGCGGCCAAGTCGGCACGTTTTGAAAGGGATTTTGAGGTGACGAGTTATGATGCCTATGTTCTTTCCTCTGATCGCTCACTTGCAGACTACTTCGAAAGCGCTGCGGAAGCATCGCAGGCGCCTCCCAAGAAAATCGCCAATTGGGTAATCAACACTCTTCTCCGGCATCTCAATGAAGACAACCTCTCTCCCGGAGCCTCTCCCCTCTCTGCTGAGAAACTGGCCAGCACGGTAGACCTCATCGAGGAAGGAACGATTTCCAACAATCAGGCTCGCGAGGTTTTCAATTCACTCTGGGCAAATCCCTCCCGGAACCCTGCAGAGGTTGCCAAGGATCTCGGATTTGAACCCGCTGACACTGGAGCGGTCGACGCCCTCATCGACGAAGCCATCGCGGCCAACCCAGACAAGGTATCTGAGATTCAAGGCGGCAACGAAAAACTCGTCAACTGGCTCACGGGGCAAGTCATGAAGGCTTCAAAGGGCAAGGCCAACCCGAAGCAGGTCACGGACTCGATCCGGGTAAAGCTCCTCCACTAGGACCCTCCCCGGTTGCTCAAAAACTTCTCGCCTCATGACCCCTCCCCTCCTTCAGGCTCGCTCCCTGACTAAGCGCTTTGGAGACATCGTTGCAGTCGACGGCCTTGACCTGGATGTCCAAGCCGGTGAAGTCCTCGGTCTTCTAGGGGTCAACGGTGCCGGGAAGACCACTGTCATGAACATGATTCTCGGTCTGACCATTCCCAACGAGGGAAGCATCGAAGTCTTCGGGAAGGACCTCCAGAAGCACCGGATCGAGATTCTAAAGCGCACTAATTTCTGCACGACTTACGCCAACCTCCCCTCGAATCTCAAGGTCTGGCAGAACCTTCGGGTCTTCGCTGGGCTCTATGGAGTAAAAAATCCGGGAGAGAAGATCGAAGAGCTTCTCGAGATGCTTGGCATCGACCACCTTCGCAACAGCATTACGGGGCGCCTTTCTGCAGGGGAGAGTACCCGGGTGAATCTCGCCAAGGCCTTGCTCAACGATCCAGAACTCCTCCTGCTCGACGAACCCACCGCTTCTCTCGACCCTGATATTGCTGACAAGGTGCGCAAACTCGTTCGCCGCCTTCAGAAGGAACGCTCTCCGGCCATTCTCTATACCTCACATAACATGCGAGACATCGAGGAAGTCTGCGACCGCGTCCTCTTTCTTCACCAAGGTAGGATCCTTGCCTCCGGAACGGCGGGAGAGATCAAGTCCCGGTTTGAAGGCAAAGATCTCGATGATGTGTTCATCAAGGTCGCCCGGAATGAAGTCGAATCGCTACGGCAGTAATATTAGGATCTTGTTCGGCAGAGTCGCTGTCGAAAAAGGTGGGAATACCTAACGTAACTCCACTCGAACCCGGCCAAAACGCACCGTGTCTGCATGCTCAATAGCTTCGTCCACGACGACAACCCGTTCCCAGATCGAATCGACCGGAAAAACACTTTCAGCCCCCGCCGGCGCCCAGCCAGATTCTAGAGTAGAGGAAAACTCGGGATAATAGGAGAGGCGCGGTGCCCCCTCTGCTCTCCGGCGTAGATATTCGATAACCAGTCTCGGTTGTGCGGTGGACTCATCAAGACGAACTGACGGCAGCCCTCTCTCCCCTGATTCAGGGGTGAGAACCCGATAATCGGATTCAGCCGGCGAAAGGTTAAACGCGTATTCCAAAAGTAAAGGAATTCCATCTCCATCGCTATCTCCGGTATAACGGGTAGCCTCGGGGACTGGGTCGGAAGAGCTCGCCCCCACCAGCTCATGAGGTTCGAAATAGGTCGCCTTCCACTCAGCGTAAGTACCAACCGCATAGTAAAAACTCTGAAGCTGACTTGCAACCAACCGGGTGCCAGCCGGAGGATCTCCCCCATCATTAGCGAGGAACCCTGTAGCTTTGTAAGCTACTCGATACACCCCAGGATCGCTGAACCCTTGATTTGTATGGGAATGGCCTGAAGAAAAATAGTAAACATCGTCCTCCGAGATTCCGTCAGCGGTCGAAATCCATACCTTGGTGATTCCCCCCGTCTGATTACTCCACATTGAGTAATGACCCGCACCCAGCCCGGAATAGCCGACATTTTCGACCGAAATACCAACGAAGGGAGCAGAAAACCCCAGCCTTGCATCATCGTTGTAGTAGGTCGCAAAGGCCCCCTCTGACCGCCACCCCGGCCAGATCAAAGGAGTGAAATTTTGCGGAATGATCCAGACATCTTCATTCCCAGCAACCCCCAGAAAATTCCATTGCTCGCTCGATGGCCGAGTCGCCCTGCCTCCCTCTTGGGGAAACGGCCTGTCGAACACCACCATGACAGTTTCATCAGGATCGAGGTCATCATCTCCATCATTACCGTGTATGACAATCTCCCATTCTTCATTTCCCTGATAGCGAAAAGCATGGTCAACGTGAATTCGCTTCAGGAGCGTCCCAGCTTGCACCCCATGAATCAGGAGGGCCGTAATGATTACCAGCCAGCTCTGCCTACCAAATTTTTTTCCTCTGATGGAATTCCAATGACTATTCATCACTTACGCGTCCTCTCTCAAATGCGGAGGCTCTGCAAAGTTTTCCCCGGACTCGACACGCTGCTTTACGTCGCTGGCCTTCCACGTCTCGACGTGCCCGTCTATAAAAAGATAATTCGCAGATCCCCTGGAGTGGTCATTATCTGGCCGGCCGGTGCGATGCCGGTCTGGCTGGATATCCCTCAGGACGTTCTCCCAGCTTCTCGTCCAGCCCCGCGAGTGTGTGTGGTCCATTGTAGCTTCTACCGTCTGCTCCTCAGAGACAATGAATGCCATTAAGGTGCGTGCGGGCTCATCGATGCACTGCATGTTATTGCATGGAGCACTCAACTCCTCGCCGAACGGCCCAATTTCGGGCACAAAGATGTAGCTGTTGAGAATATAACTCGTCCCTCCCCGCTCCCTTCGCTCCTCCTTGTGCGGATCTGCCGGGCAAAGACGTAAGTCATCATAGTGAGCACCCATTTCATCTTCCAGCGCGGCAATCCAAGCCTTATTCACCGCTACTGTATGAGTCGTTTCTGGGAACAACCCGTTGTTGTTTAGCGCATGTGCGGTCAAAGCCACACCAATCTGACGCATATTGTTGGCACAATGAACCTGTTTCGCTCGGGCAAGACCTGCAAAAACAGCACTTGCCCCAAGAGTGGCGAGAACAGCAATGATAGCTACGGCTACCAGCACCTCTACCATCGTGAAGCCACGCGTCCTCATATTGCCCTGTAGTTCACGGGCCTCCTTCAGGACACCTCGCTCTACACTCTCCTCCTACGGAGTGTGGCAAACGCTCCTAATGCAAGCAGGAGAACCGAGGAGGGCTCCGGCACCACGTTAAAACTCACCGTGAAATCAGTGCCAGTCTCGACTCCATCGACGGTTGTCCCTGAACTGTTGAAGGTCACATCGTAGATGCCCTCCTCGCTAAAGCCCATGTTGAAATGATAGTGACCAGGCTCCAGAGGGAGAGCCACGCTGTCCGGCGCATCTGACCCAAGAGCACTAGACATAAGAACACTGTCTCCACCAAAAGAGTCGGTGGTCCAGAGTGAATACACTCCAGGACCTGACACATCGACAAGGCTCAAGGTGACCAGATCGTTAAGAAGCAGGCCCGGAGCGATCTCCTCAACAGCGATACCAACCCAAGGCGTTCCTTGCGCGACTGCGAGAGACTCATCCTGCGCGAGGACATAAATGTCTGCCGCTCCAGAATCTGCAACACCTGCACCCGGCAGACGTCCCCCTGAAACCAGTAGAGTTAGCGCGTCGATTTCATACTCCTCCTCGGTAGCTTCCTCCCCATCGATAATGGGGTGGTTATCTCCCTCGTGGTCGTGATCCTCTTCGCCCTCGTGGTCGTCGTGGTCGTCGTCGTCCTTGTGCTCTTCTCCTTCATGCTCTCCTTCTTCTTCGTGGAAGTGGAAGTGTGGATCCCAATCTGTCCCGTCGAAACCAATACCGATGTCGCCGTGCCCTGATTGCCACAAGGCACCCAGAGACCACTGACTCGCCAGAAGGCTTAAAATGCAAACCGAGCTAAATAGAAATTTCATGTGTGTTAATGCAAATTCTTCGCAACAGTTACTTATCCGTCGATGTTATCAAGTGCCAATTGCGATTTTTTTGCATTTAGGAAAGGACTACCCACGATGATACCGGGACCGAAACCTTCTTTCCGCTTGGAGGATTTCTTCTGGTCCCTGTAGGACCACTAAAAATCAACGAATTACGACTACCCTTCTTGTAAAATACACCGGTGCCCTGTTAGCTCCGATCGAGATGAACAAGCCCGCGGCTATCACGACAGCCCTCTTAATGACCTGCTCCTTGCAATCTGTGGTGCTGGCGCAGGACCGTGAGCACCGGCGCGGTGGCGAGAATATGCCCACGGTGGGCAGCCTAGCGCCCAATATCAGCGTATTTGACGCCGAGGGGCGCAGCTTCGCTCTACGAGAAAAACTCAAAGGCCGGCATGCGGTGATTGTCTTCGGCTGTCTGACTTGACCCCCCTTCCTTCGTAATGTCTCCGGTCTGGAGGCTATCTATCATGACTACCGGGAGAAGAGTGAGGAGCTGGATTTTTACTATGTTTACAAATCCCTTGCCCATCCGGAACGCGACCGACTCGTCCAACCCATAACGATCGAGGAGAGGCTCAAGCATGTCACTGCAGCCCGCAGGCAGCTCGATACGAAAATCCCATGGCTTGCAGACACCATGACGAACGATCTCAAGCATGCGCTTGGCGATCGGCCCAACTCGGAATTTATCATTTCCCCGGAAGGCAGGATTCTGGTCTCCCGAAGCTGGAGCGATCCTGAAACCCTGAGAGCTGACTTGGAAAAGCTCATCGGGAAGACCAAGACCGTCACCTCACCATCCGACCTGAATCGAAAGATCAGGTCCGCCCCGACAAGCAAGATCGCCAGCGGCGTCGTCCCCCGAACGCAAAAACCCGAAGGATCAAT
>DIHT01000152.1:85421-87478 GCA_002420305.1 Akkermansiaceae bacterium UBA5689
ATTCTATGTCAAGCTCCGGGCCGAGGCGGACCGGGGACTGATGGACCGGGGAAAGGGAAAGCTCCATATCGGCTTCCACCTTGACCCTGTCCACACGGTGCACTGGAACAACCTTGCAGATCCTCTCTATTTCAAATTCAAGACTCCCAAGGGAATCAAGATGAGCGCCAGCAAAGGGTCCGCCCCCAAGGTCAAGGCCCCCTCGGACATTGATCCACGCGAGTTTTTGATCGAGGTCGATTCCAGCGCTGGACGAATCGAGCAACCTCTCGAACTGGAGGTCTCCTATTTTGCCTGTGATGACGAAGAGGGCTGGTGCCGGGCCGTCACTCATCGCTACGAGATAGAACTCAGGCGTGACCGGGATGCCGGTTCGGTACGATCCTCCGGAGGAGGCAGGGGTTTTGACAGACGCCAGCGACCTGGCGGACGGGGAGGATTCGGTCAACGCCGCCGACCTGATGCAGGGCAGATGCTGGAACGAATGGATACCAACGGAGACGGGGTCATCGCCCTTGAGGAGGCACACGGACCGATGGCCGACCGCTTCAAGATGATGGATACTGACGAAAACGGTTCTCTCAGTAAGGAAGAGCTACAACAGCACCTTGACCGACGAGGCAGCCGCCGTTAGGCCTCCTTGAATCTACTTGGTCTTCAACTCCGGCATGGGGCCATCTCCTGTGGACTCGCCCCCGAGAAGCCATCCCAGGTTGAACCGGACCATATGGGCACCCTTGATGGGGTCGTGCTCATAGAAGAGATAGATCCATCCCTCCGAGGGAGTCTCTCCCCTACCGGCGGCCAGCGATGAGTATCCACTTCGGCCCGCGTCCACCAACCTCTTGAGAGGCCAGGTCCGCCCTCCATCAAAACTCGCCCATACGGTAACTCGCTCGCGGTGGGCGGCTTCGGTATCAAGGTTGCTGAAAAGGAGGATGTCGCGATCTCTCAACGGCAACCGGGTCAATCCTCCCATGCAACCGTAGGTTCTCCCCTGATCCCCGTCCGGCAGGACGTCTATGATGCGCCATTTCTTCCACGTCACCCCTCCATCGTCGCTCCACGCCTCCCGTCGCCTTTTATTCCGCGGCCGTTCAGACCAGTGCACGCGCGAGTTATAATAAATGCGACCATCCGATAACTCCACAAGAGTCGCCTCCCCCGTCCCCTTTTCAGGAAAAGGGCTGCTCGTCTTCCATGACTTTCCGCCGTCGTCACTGTAGATGGCATTGGTGTACTGCAGGGGCCATTCCGCGCCACCTCCATTGGGTCCGTAATAGCGAGTCGGTCGCAGCAGGCGCCCCTTATGCTTCCCATGAAGCAGCGTGATACCGTGTTCATTCATGTGCATGGAAGGCGTGTTACCGTTTGCGTCCTTCCCGATCACCGTGGCCTGCACCTGCCACGTTTTACCATCATCCCGACTGCGATACACAGTCAATGGTGCCGGCGGTTGCCGGTCCTCCACAAAGACCAGGAGATCCCCTGAATTCTCATCAACTGTGGTGCCTCCACCATGGTATCCCTTCGCGGAAACCGTGATCGCATCTCCCCACTTCCTGCCTCCATCCTCACTCCGGCGCACCACTACCCCATCATTACCCCAGATCGCAAGCACCGTGCCCCGGGTGGTCACCACCACATTAGGATAGCGCTGGTCATCGAACAGGCGCTGCTTTTCGAAAGCTGGTGTTCCGAGGAACGCTTCCAGTCCGTCATCGGCACGGGAGGCAGCTGATAATCCAGCAAGAACAAGCAGAGAAGAAACTATTAATCGAAACAGGTTCATTTCTGCCAACACGTTGATTCTTCCGACTTTTTTATGCCAGCTCTTTCCAATCCTGCAGCAATCAGTAAAGCGCTCACGGTTCCTGCTAAAGCACACGGCAATATCACCGGTAATACTTAACTGGACGCGGTTTAACGCCCAGCTTCTCGTAATTAAAACCGGCCTTCAGAGGGTTGTAATCACCAATGATCGCGATCGATCTGTCCGCCTTGATTGCGTCTTCCATACCTAGCCCCCAGTAGACGGCGTTTACCGTCATTCTTCT
>DIHT01000143.1:0-2027 GCA_002420305.1 Akkermansiaceae bacterium UBA5689
TGGACGGCAGGCCAACTGGCAGTATACGTCTGGACTTTATTCACGAGAACGACGTTCAGGTTGGGCTTCTTCTCGACTATCTCCAAAGAGCCGCTGACCCCCGCCGCCCCGGCCACAAACTTCTCGACAACACCCTCTTCATCTTCGCAAGTGACAATGGCGCGGAAAACCGGTCCAAGACCGCTACCGGCCCCCTCCGCAGCAACAAGGGATCCACCTATGAAGGCGGCCACCGCATTCCCTTCTTTGCCTCCTGGCCAGCCGGGAAGCTGGGGGACGGGCGGCCCAAAACCCCCGGAAAAACCTCTACCAGACTGCTTGCTCTCAACGACCTTTTTGCCACGTTTGCGCAAATCCTTGGCAAGCCCCTTCCAGACCTGTCCAAAGGAGAGATTGGCGCGGAGGACAGCACCTCGCAACTTGCAGCTCTGCGCGGGGAAGCCTGCCCTCCGAGACCTCCAATATTCCCGAATGACCACAGTGAGGCGTCCAGAAAGAACTCAGAGCAGCGGGCGGTAGTCGCAGTCCGCTCCAATGCCTCCCCTATCGGGGGCCAGTGGAAACTTTTCCTGGACCATCGTTTCGCCCTTGAAGGAGAACTTCACCCTACCGAGCTCTACGACCTCGAAACAGACCAGTTCGAACAGAAGAACCTGCTGGACGACCCCGCGGCCAAGCCCGCTCTCGACTTCCTCCTGAAAGAAGCGACCAAGGCGCGGGGAGACAACGGCTCAACGAGGCCATAAGGCAGGCCTCCCATCCTGCTCAAAACTCCCATCGCTTCCCGCTTGCAGAATCGAGACTCCTTTCCTTTGCTGAAACAATGAAACGCACAGTCTTTCTTGGCACCTACACAAACGGTGAGAGCAAGGGGATCTATTCCTGCCGCTTTGACGATGCATCCGGCATGCTCTCAGATTTCCGGCTGGCCGCTGAAACACCAAGCCCTTCCTTCCTTGCCCTGCACCCGAACGGCAAGTTCCTCTATGCTGTCAATGAGACCAACGATTTTGATGGGGAGACCTCTGGCTCGGTGACCGCCTACCGCATTACCGACCCGAGCACCGGGGCGTTGGAAAAGCTCAACACCGTCAGCTCCCATGGAGCACACCCCTGCCACCTCGTTCTTACTCCAGAGAACGATGCCGTCATTATTGCGAATTACACAGGGTCTACCGTTACTACGATTGAGGTTCGGGATGACGGGTCCCTCGGCCAAACGCTCAATCGGATCCTCCATAAAGGCTCGAGTGTCCTCAAGCCGAGGCAGGCTGAACCACATCCACACGCCGTCAACCTCGATCCCGCCAACCGATTTGTCTTCATCTCGGACCTGGGAATGGACCAGATCGTCCGCTACGAACTTGTAAAAGGAGGCCGTCTCAGCGAACGCCGCGGGTCAACCACGGTGAACCCGGGAGCGGGACCACGACACTTCGCGTTTCATCCAGGGGCTGCGTTTGGCTATGTCCTCAACGAAATCACCCGCACGATCACGGCCTTCCACTACAACCAGTCCAACGGAGAGCTCACGGAATTCCAGACTATCTCGACCGTCCCTGATGGATGGTCACGAGGATCCACCGCGGAAATCTTCGTGCATCCCAGTGGCCAATTTCTCTACGCCTCTAATCGCGGCCATGACAGCATTGCCTGTTTTCACATCCATCAGGGCTGCGGAAAACTGAGCCTGATCGAGATAGAGAAGACCGGGGGGCGGACCCCGCGTAACTTCAACCTGGACCCCTCGGGCAAGTGGATCATTGCTGCAAACCAGTTCAGTAGTGATCTTCATGTCTTTTCCATCAATCAGGAAACCGGGGCTCTCGACCCGGCCGGAGGCCGCCTCGAAATACCGAATCCCGTCTGCGTGGTCTTCCTCTAGCCATCTCGCTCCAGAATTATACTCTACCCGGAGCCTTCCGGCTCGCCACTCTCCTCATCCAAATCATGAAATCACTTCTACTCCTTTTCGCTTCCGGGTTGTGGGCGCTCAGCATCGCTGCGCAACGCCCCAACATCGTCCT
>DIHT01000143.1:2392-5520 GCA_002420305.1 Akkermansiaceae bacterium UBA5689
ATTCATACTCCCGTCCTCGATCAACTTGCCCGTAACGGTTTGCGTTACACCCAGTTCTACAACACCTCCCGCTGCTGCCCGACCAGGGCAGCTCTCATCAGCGGGCTCTACTCACACCAGACAGGCATGGGCCTGATGGAAGGAGACCGGGGCTGGCCCGGCTACCGTGGGTCTATCAACAAGAGCTGTGTCACCCTGGCGGAAGCCCTCAAGGGCGCTGGTTACCAGAATTACATGTCAGGAAAGTGGCACCTGACCCGGCACAAGAGCCCCAATGGAGATATATCAGCTTGGCCCATCCAGCGCGGCTTCGACCGCTTTTACGGGACAATCACAGGAGCAGGCAGCTTCTACGACCCAGCCACTCTCTGCCGCGGTAACACCTACATCACTCCCGAGAATGACCCGGATTATCAACCTGAATCCTTCTACTACACCGACGCCATCAACGACAATGCGATCACCTTCATCTCCGATCACTGCGGGAACAGCAAGGTAGCGGATAAGCCATTCTTTCTCTACGTCTCCCACACCAGCGCCCACTGGCCCATGCACGCACCGGAGGCCGATATCACAAAATACAAAGGCGTCTACGATAAGGGCTACCCCGCAATCCGCGAAGCCCGCTACAAGAAGGCGATTGAAATGGGAGTCGTCGACGGTAAGTGGCCCATGTCCAAGGGGCTCGACTGGGAGGGTTTCAAGCATAAAGCTTGGGATATCCGCTGCATGGAGACCTATGCGGCCATGACAGAGATCATGGACCGTGGCATCGGCAGAATTGTCAACGAACTGAAGAAGCAAAAGCTCTTTGAGAACACTCTGGTAATTTATCTGCAGGACAATGGCGGCTGCGCAGAGGGATACGGCCGGGCGAATAATTCGCACCAGAAGGATCGGTTCAAATTCAAGCCTCTTGGAAAAGACGGGCTGCAGACCAAGATCTGGCCCCCGATGCAAACGCGTGACGGAAGGTTTGTTCGCACTGGGCCTGAAACCATACCCGGCGGAGAAGACACCTTTGTGGCCTACGGGCCAGGATGGGCCAATGCGTCAAATACTCCCTTCAGAGGCTACAAGCACGACCCCTACGAAGGAGGAATCGGAACTCCATTCATCGTCAGCTGGCCTCAGGGAATCCCCTCAAAGAGTAACGGTAAGGTCGTGCATGATGTCTCCCATCTCATTGACCTGATGCCTACCTTCGTAGAGGCGGCAGGAGCAACCTACCCGGAGAAATATGACGGCAACGACATCCACCCCATGGAGGGAATTAGCCTTATTCCGACTCTTACCGGAGACGCTCTCAAGCGCAAGGCCCCCCTCGGCTTTGAGCACCATGGCAACCTCGGCCTCCGGGAGGGTAAATGGAAAATCGTTTCGATGTATCGGGGCAATCAAGCCCGCAAGTGGGAGCTTTACGATATGGAAGCGGACCGGACCGAGCTCAATGATCTTGCCGCCAAGATGCCCGAAAAGCTCAAATCCATGGTAGATGCTTGGCAATCCTGGGCGGACCGAGTCGGGGTGCAGCCGTGGCCCATTCCAAGATACGACCCAGCAAAGTCGAAATAAGCGACCTTCCCCTCACCCTTCCTCTCCAGTGAAGCAATGCGTTATCTCCTGACACTCATCATCGGTCTCTCGCTGGGAGGATTCCCGGTTGAGGGCAAACCCAACGTCCTCTTTATCGCAATTGACGACCTGAACGATTATATCTCGCCACTCGATAATCACCCTGGCATCCAGACTCCACATTTTGAGCGTCTTGCCCGGCGCTCGGTAAATTTCACTAACGCCCACTGCGCCGCTCCTGTTTGTCATGCGTCGAGAGTCGCGATCATGACGGGTGTTCACCCGGTCCGGTCCGGCATTTATCGCAATATGTTCGGCGCACGGGGACCCCGATGGCGACACGAATCCAAGACCCTCGAAAACGCCGTGGTCCTCTCCCAGCACTTCCGGGATCACGGCTATCACGCAGCTGGTGGGGGAAAAATTTTTCATACTCTCCAGTGGACTCCACACGATTCCCAGAACGATCCCTCGGCATGGGACCAATACCGTGGCGACCCTAACAATCCCATCGCGCCGGACTGGCCGAGGCCAAAGCTGATTCCCGACGAGAAGGCGGGCCTCACCAAGGGGCGCCCGTTGGGCGGTGGCTCACAACTCTTCGGGGCCGCACCCCTCGAATTGCCGGATGTAAAGACGGGAGATCACATGGTTGTGGACTGGGCCATCGAGCAAATGAAGCAAGGGCAAGACAAACCTCTTTTTCTCGCAGTGGGCCTTTTCCGCCCTCACATCCCCTGGGAGGTTCCCCGCGAGTGGTTCGACATGTATCCGCTTGAGGAAGTCAAACTACCTCCCCACCGCGAAGACGACCTGACGGACGCCCATAACCACGGGCGCACCCACTGGCACAAGTGGGTAGTAGAGAACAAGCAATGGGAGAAGCTCATGCAGGGCTACCTCGCCAGTATCTCCTACGTTGACCACCAGCTGGGCCGCCTCCTCGACGGCCTCGATGCAACCCCCACCATGAAGAACAATACTATCATCGTTCTCTGGAGTGATCACGGCTTCCATATCGGCGAAAAGGGAAACTGGGAGAAATTCGCCCTCTGGGACCAGACCTCGCGGGTCCCCCTCTTCATCCACGCTCCGGGGGTGAGCAAGGATGGTGAGACAACCAGACAGCCAGCTACTCTCACCGATGTTTATCCTACTCTCTGTGAGCTGGCAGGCATCCCCGTCCCCGAGCAGTGCGACGGGCTCTCCCTGGTTTCCCAGCTAAAGAAACCAGGAACAAAGCGGGACCGGCTCGCACTTTGCTCCTTCCAGTTCTGGAATGAGAAATCTCCCTCACACGGGGTTGCCGATGAGCGCTACCGCCTTATCCGCTATGGCAACGGATTCGAGGAACTCTACGATTTGAAAAATGATCCAAATGAGTATGAGAACCTCATCGATAATCCGAATCTTGCTTCCGTCAAAACGCGCCTGGCTCAGGGCATTCCAGCAAACCCGGCGCCTCTGGCGGTTCTCCCCAAGGACTCCCCGCACCATCGGGCGAACCAGAATAGAAAATAATTGCTGTCGTCCCGGAGGAGGACTGCCCTGCT
>DIHT01000143.1:5849-7612 GCA_002420305.1 Akkermansiaceae bacterium UBA5689
GCCCTCCTGTTGCCCTCCATGATTACAATGGCATCACGCGAGACACTCCCCTTCCACTATTCCATTCTATAGAAGCCGTGGCACCCCAAGAACAAAAGACAATGGCTCGGGGGAGATGTCGCCGGCTGGTCCTCGCGGGCCTGCTCCTGCTCGGACTGGGTGCTACTGTTTACCTCAGCTCTTTCTCAGGCGACCCGGGAAGTCGACTTGACGCTGAGCGGGGACCCTTCGGGAGACTGGCTCATAAGTTGTCCGCGTCATTGGGCCTCAACTTCGGAGGCGTCATAACCCGGGATGGCCAACTTTATCTCCGACAGGATGTCCAGCACGTGGAACTCCGGAGTTTTCTGGAGAGCCCTCGAGGTTCATCGGCGGCCGGCCGCAACTGGGATCCTCTTCCCGCGATCATCGACTTTCACCGCCAGCTGCAAGGCATGGGGATCCGGCTGGTCCTCCTTCCGCTGCCCTCGAAAGCAACTGTTCCGAATCGCGCTGGAGAGCCGGTCGTCAACGAGGGCTACGATGAATTTCTTCACCTTCTGGAATCGGAGCATCAGATCGACGTCGTGGATGTTGCCCCGCTTTTGGTAAAAATGTCCGCTGAAGGGGACTCTCCGTTTCTCCGGGGAGATAGCCACTGGTCCCCGGAAGGGATGGCGAGAATTGCTCGCCTTGTGGCAGAACAGACTTCGGTGCAGCTTCCTACCACTTCTTACGAGACCGTCGACCGAAAGCTGGCGCTCACTGGAGATCTTGCCCGGTTTCGTGGCTCTGAATATGAGGAGACTATCACAACAAGAATGGTCCTCGAGTCCAATGGGCAGCTCTGGAAACCTCGCCCCTATGCCCCCTACCTCCTCCTGGGGGACAGCTTTACCGAGATTTACTCGAAGCCCGACAACGGGTGGGGTAAGGGAGCCGGATTCGCGGAGACCCTGAGCCTCGAGATGGGCGCCCCGGTAGACCGCCTTAGCACAGCTCACGATGGAGCCTTTAAGACCAGAGAGGCCTTAATGAAAAAGCCGGAAAGGCTTGCCAACAAGTCGGTGGTTGTCTGGCAGTTCGCCATGCGAGAGCTTTCTTTTGGCGATTGGAGACTAATTGAAATTCCCCCGGTCAAGGGCCAGCTCTCTCCCGGGGGCTCAGCATCTCCACAGCCTTTGCGGGGCACGGTGCTGAAACCCGCCACCATGCCTGTCTTAACTCGCACCCCGTACCGGGAGGCGGTCCGAGAAGTCATCGTCACAGATATTCGGAGTGGCTCCGGCTTGGTAATCGGGCCAGTCATCCTCATGGGTCTTGCCGTACGGGACCATCTTCCTACCGGAATGGCCCAGTGGGAGGACGGCGACCAAGTCGCCATAGAGGTGGTTCCATGGTCTTCTGTCGAGTCTGTCCAAGGTCGCCTGCAACGGTTCAGCCTTCCTCTCTCCGACCAGAAGCTCCCCCGCTTCTGGATCAAATAACACTGTGCGAGTAGGAGCCTATAGAGGCGCTAGAAGCTGTTTCAACGTGTCCTCATCCGGAGCGATAACTTTGTTTGCGCCTGCCAGAAGGTCATCCGCCAGCTTGGCTTTATCAACCTGTAGCTTCTGAATCCGCTCCTCTACCGTTCCCGTGCAGATCAGCCGGTGAACAAAAACAGGCCTGGTCTGGCCAATCCGGTAGGCGCGATCTGTCGCCTGAGCTTCCGCAGCTGGATTCCACCACGGATCGTAATGAATCACAGCATCCGCTGCGGTCAGGTTAAGTCCTGTGCCCCC
>DIHT01000070.1 GCA_002420305.1 Akkermansiaceae bacterium UBA5689
CTGGGGCACATTTCGGCGACCTCCTTCCTCTGGTCCGGCCTGGAGGACGCATAGTGAGCTACGGGGGAACTGCGGGGCCATCAGTGGCCTTCCCTGTTCGCTACCATTTTTGGAATCAGCTTCAGCTCATCGGGTCTACGATGGGATCACCCTCCGACTTCGTAGAGATGATTTCTTTTGTGAAAATGCACGAGCTGAAACCGGTGATCCACTCCATTTCAGCACTCGCTGAGGGCGCCTCTCTCATTTCCTCGATGGAAACATCCGGGCAATTCGGAAAGCTCGTCATGGAGATCTCCTGATCCCCCCCGGGCCAGAGAGTCCACGTATCCTCAATCCAGCCCCAGCAATCCGTCCTCTCCGAGGAGATCCAACACCCCGGGCGTAAGGTCCAGCCCATGTCCGAAAGGAGTCTCCCCAAGCGACCTCGTGGAGACCGCGCCGCTCTGAATCCGCAGGGACGCGTAGCCCTCAGGGCGCATTTCATAAAGGTCCGGATGCCTCCCACGCACCATTTCCTGCAGCTCGCTGGGATACATGCTCAGCCCCGCAAAGTAATGGTGCCCGTTACGCTCCACATCCTCGACTCCAAGAACTGACATTACTGCGAGGTCATTGAGCAGGGCCACCGGACCTACGTTGGCAAGGTCTTCTCCGCTCATTAGCCAAGGGCCCTCTTCCGGATGATGCCGACGATGCCACTCGATCAGGCACCGATTGGCGAGTCCCTTGATCACTCCCTTGCAGTTCTTGTGACTGGTCCCTCGGTAACCTAACGCAATGGCTCTCCTCAGGCAGCTCAGTTCGCCGTCCGACTCGTCGATGATCATGGGCGGCGCCCCGACCCAGGCCGCCAACTCATCCTTAACCCCCTCCTCGAGGGCTACGTCACGGTGCAGGGGTTGCTCGACAAAGAGCAGCCTGTTATTCTCGAACAGGATGGCGAGGTCTGGATCTGCCTGATACGTTTCCCAATGGGACCGGAAGGTCTCAATGTTCTGGTATTGTTCGTTGCCATCGAGGGTATAACGGAAGCCCGGACTCGCTTCAGAAATCACCGCCGCCACAGCACGCAGACGCGGAACGTCGACTCCCAAATTGCCGCAGATCTTTATCTTGAAATGGGTGAGCCCGTATTGCACCGCGGCATCGAGCAGAGCGTGAGGCAATCCATCGCTAATGCGTTCTCCCTCTGGAATATCCCCCACCCGCAGAGGGTCGCCAAGTCCCACCGTATGTCGGGCGATAATGGATTCCCCCGGGGCAGGCAGCCAGTCACTGGGCTCTGTCCCGGCCAGCTCGGGATGAATCCTCCCGAGGTCGATTCCCAGAGCATTCGAATGCACCGCATCCACAAAACTCAGCCCCGCACTACGACAGAACCCATCAATGAGCATTCTCTCGACAAACGATGTTCCCAGGTGAGCCAGCAGCGGAGGGCACCCCTGTTCCTGCGCCCAACAGTCCTGCTGCTCATAGAGGGAGTGCCAGGCAGAAAAGACGGCATCGTAGGTGGAGCCGTTCGCAAGATCCGCCGCATTCCGGATGCTCTCTACCATGGCAGGTAGATCTTCCTCGAAACGAGTCTCTGGATCCTTGGTGAACCATTTGGGCGGAAGTCCCTCCGAGGCAAGGCCCAGCCATCCAGCCCCCTGAGACTCTCCCTCCATCACCCCAAACACGTGTGGCAGCTCGGTCATCGAGGCTATCCCATACTGAAAGGGAAACCGGGTTTGCATCCAACGCGTGCGAAACGAAACGGAGCGGACCCTGAAAGAAGAGGACATGTCTGCCACTACTGAAACCGAGATTCCAGAACCACACAAGCCCCAGCTGTGACAGCCCCATTCCGCTGGCGTAAGTTTTGCATCGACACCCTGAGGAGTTCTCCATTGTTATGAAGAGATCTTGAGGAGGAGCTGGCTTCTAACCGTTATTTTCCTGATCGCCCTGGTTCTCGGACCAGGGCCCGGAGCAGCGATGATTGATGGCACAAGTGAGTCTCCCAATATCTGGTTCGGAATACCCGCCCTCTACCTCTGGGTGGTCTTCTGGTTCCTCGTAATGGTAACCTGTATACTCGCTGCCGCTCTGACGTTGTGGAAGGACTCCGACTAGAATCATTTGGGTCAGGATTTCTGGCTACTACGGAGGCACCCCTCAGCCTGGGGACATGGCCCTATATCGTCCTTGCATTTTATCTGGTGGGGCTGCTCTCACTCGGAGTGGTCAGCCTCCTCCGCAGCCGGCGCGCCACGAGCGCCGAAACGGATTACTATCTCGCGGGTCGAGGCCAGGGCGTGATCGTGACTTCTCTCACCATCATGGCGACGTTCTTCTCAAGCTTCGCCATCCTTACTTTCCCAGGCTGGATATACGAAGGAGGCATCGCACCCATGCTTTATGCTCTCAACCTTCCAGTGGCAGCCGTCGCAATCTACCTGCTTGGAAATCGCATCCGACGGATTGGCCGGAAACGTGGCTACATCACTCCTGCAGACATGGTGACCGACTACTACGGAGACTCTCCTGCTCTCCGTATCATCATCGCTCTTACCGGAGCTCTTTACGTTATTCCCTACGTCGTCATCCAGATCAAGGGAGGCGGCCTGCTCGCTGATGGCCTCTTTCAGGAAATCGAGCATGTCTCCATTTTTGGCTGGCAAATTACAATGGAGGACGCCGGGGTGGCAGCCCTCTCCCTCGTTACGATGATCTATGTGATCATCGGCGGAATGCGGTCGGTCGCGTGGACTGATGTCATGCAGGGAATTATTCTGCTGAGTGCCATGGTTCTGTCCGGGGTAGCCGTCATTTATGCTCTTGAGGGTCCGTCCAACTTCTTTGCCCGGGTTTCCTCGGAACTCGACGGGAGCCTCCTCACCGTTCCGGACCCGGGGGACACCAATCCCCACAACGTCTGGAAGATCCTCACGTTCTGCGCCTTTGCATCGTTAGCCAGCATTATCCAGCCTGCCCAGTGGATGCGTTTTTATGCCGCCCGCGACTCCAAAACCCTGCGTCGGGCAGCCATCGCTTTCTCCACAATTCTCCCCGTGTGCTTCATCTTTGGAGTCTTCCTCGTCGGCCTCGGCGGCCGGGTTCTCTACCAACCAGAAATGATTGATGGCGTAGTTCACCTCCCGGACGGATCAAAGACGGATCAGGTTCTAATTCATGTTATTCAGGATTACTTCCCTGAAATGTTCGGCACCATTGGGCTTGTCCTCGTCTCACTAATCCTCGTGGCGGTCATGGCGGCATCAATGTCAACTGCTGACTCAAACCTTCATGCCGTGAGCGCGATCGTGACTCGAGACCTTTATCACCCATATAGGAAAAAGTCCTCAGAACGGGAGCGGACTTGGATCGGCCGGCTGGTCATCATCATGGCCACTATTGCGGCCGCAACCATCACATTTGCCGGTAAGGACCTGCGAGGGCTTCTCGATACCATCACTGCTTTCTTCTTCCTCGCCATGGCCTTTTCAGCCCAGCTCGTTCCCATCACCTTCGACATGATTTTCCTGCGCCGTGGGAGCCGGTGGGGCGCAATCGCAGGTCTTGCCGCTGGCCTGCTGACCGTCTGTCTCTTCCCGCCCCTCGGGAAGCTTTTACTTGGAGGCGAAGGCTGGATTCTTAAAGGAACCACAACCCTCAAGGGTCTTCTTGATGCGGGCTTGTGCGGCATCATTGTGAATGTCGCGGTATTTATTCTGGTCAGCTTCTTCAGCCCCCGGCCGGAGAAGAGTCACCGGGAGGCATTTGCGCGCGACCTTAAGGAAGTATCGTAACTTGCAAGTTCATGCGGTCCGCTCAAGACTTACTCCTTAGGCAGCAATCCACTGGTCAACATGAACACTATCACTCCCCTGCCCGAGAATCCGGGCATCCTGACTACCACGGTAGGATCGTATCCCGTCCCCGACTGGTTGAGCGCGCTTCCATCTGAGCAAGCTGTCACCGATGCCACGAGAGTCATCTTTGACACCCAGCGACAGGCCGGGATCGACCTCCCCACAGATGGGGAGCTCTACCGCTTCGACATCAACCACCCCGACACCAACGGAATGATCGAGTATTTCGTTGCGCCGATGGGCGGCTGTGACACCTCCATTGGACGGAAGGACGCAGAGGCTTTCCGCTCCATGCACAGCATGGGTTTCCGGGCCAAACCAGCCGCTGTGGTCCGCGAGGCACTTCATGGAGGTGGCCTCAACCTGATCGAGGACTGCCAGCGAGCGGCCCGGGTAGCCGGTGGCCCATTCAAGTTCACCGTCACCAGCCCCTATATGCTGGCCCGTACTCTTTTGGACCAGCATTACCATGACTTTACGGCCCTGACTCTCGCCCTCGCAGACGTCATGGCTGAACAGGTTTCGGGGTGCCCGTGCTCCTGCCTGCAGGTAGATGAGGCCAACATTCCCGGCAATCCGTCGGACGGTCCACTTGCGGCCAAGGCCATTAACAAGGTTCTGGATGCATTCGAAGGACCGACTGCGGTCCACTTCTGCTTCGGCAACTACGGGGGACAGACCATTCAGGCGGGTGCGTGGCAACCCCTCCTGGAGTTCCTGAACTCCCTGCACGCCGACCACCTCGTCCTCGAACTTGCCCATCGCCCCAAGGATGACCTCCAGGCTCTCAAGGACCTCAATCAGACGGTTGGCATTGGTTTGGGGGTGGTCGACATCAAGGTCAACGCAGTAGAAACCGCGGAAGATATTGCGCGATCGATCGAGGAGGCCGAAAAGGTGATCGGGGCCGGGCGGGTCCAGTATATTCATCCCGATTGCGGGTTCTGGATGCTCAAGCGCTCGATAGCTGATCGTAAGATCGCAGCCCTCGCAATGGGCAGAGATCTCTACCTTGGCAAGTAACTACCATGCGTGTATTACTTCTTATTCTCGCTTACGGCCTCGCCCTGTCCTCAGGCGTCATCGCGAAGCATTCCGGGAAAGAGCCTAAGCCCAATTTCCTCTTTCTCCTGGTCGACGACCTTGGCTGGGCTGATCTTGCCTGTTATGGGTCAACCTTCCACGAAACTCCACACCTTGACCGCCTGGCCAGAGAGGGCGTTCGTTTTACCGATGCCTACACGGCAGCATCAATATGCTCACCGACCCGTGCCTCCATCATGACCGGCAAGCATCCGGTCCGGGTCAATATCACTGATTGGATCCCAGGAAGCAGCGGAAAGGGTCGCAGATTAAAGACCCCTTCGGACGATCACCATCTCGCACTGGAAGAGGTCACAATCGCCGAGGCCTTGAAAGAGGGGGGCTACTCTACTTTCTATACCGGCAAATGGCATCTGGGCGGCACCCAGTTCGGCCCCGACACACAGGGGTTTGAGCAGTATTACGATCCCCACGAGAATCCCTCCAAGGGTTCTCCGGGGAAGGGCACTACCACTGGCAGGAAACACGGCACAATTGACCTCACCCGAGAGACAAAAAAGTTTATCACCGAAAGCAAGAATACGCCGTTCCTTGCCTTCCTCTCTTATTACGACATCCACACCCCCATCATTCCAGAGAACAAATATCATTCCCATTACCGGGATAAGGCCGCACAGCTCGGACCCTCTCCAATAGCAATCAGGGAGCATGATGGTCGGAGCCGGCCTCGTCAGGACAACGCGGCCCTCGCAACCATGGTCCAGTCTGTCGATGATTCGGTCGGGGCGCTTGTCACGCACCTCGCTTCGCAGGGCATTCTGGAAAACACGTATATTTTCTTCTTCTCGGACAATGGCGGTCTCGCCACCAAACAAGGTGTAGGACCGGGATGTAACCTCCCATTACGTGCCAGCAAAGGATGGCTTTACGAGGGAGGAATCCGTGTTCCTTTGATTGTACGAATGCCAAACCGGAGAAGTGCAGGACTGCAGCTTAGCACTCCTGTGCTTAGCACCGATATTTATCCCACTCTTCTCAGACTTGCCGGTCTTCCCCTCCGCCCAGAGCAGCACATGGACGGCCGGAGTTTTGTCGGCCTTATGAATGGAAATCGTAAGGACCCCGAGCCCCGTTCGCTTTACTGGCATTACCCCCACTACCACGGATCCATGTGGACTCCAGGGGCCGCAATACGACAGGGCGACTGGAAGCTCATCCAATTCTACCACTTCGACAAGCTTGAGCTTTATAATGTCCGGGAGGACCTTGGGGAATCGCAAGACCTTTCCGCGGCTCGCCCGAAGGTCACCCGAGCCCTGCTCGCAGACTTACTGAAATGGCAGCAGAGACTTGGCGCCTCCATACCCATTGTCAGGGAGGTAAAGTGATCTACTGGGAATCTTCGTAGACGCGCAGGAAGAGTTGCGGCTCGTTCACCAGGCCGGGAGGCACCCGTACCGTGATAGGTGACTCGGTAATGCCTGCCGCCAGCACTTCAGGCAAAATGTTCACCTGTGGGGTTATCGCAGCAAGGTCAGTTGCCGTTCCGAGCTCAATGAGGAACGGCCCGGGAATCGTTGCTTCCCATGCCACGGTAAACTCGTTCAGCTCCTGGTCATAGCTGATACCGGTAATTTGAATCGGGGACGTGCCGCCACCGCCACCGCCGCCGCCACC
>DIHT01000157.1 GCA_002420305.1 Akkermansiaceae bacterium UBA5689
CTGAGCGGGTGCGTGATTGAACTGGTCGGTATACATGGACCGAACCACACACATCTCATCAGCGATACCGTGAAAGTGAGGAACTGCATCTGAGAGCCAGGTTCCGCCCTTGCCGTGCTGGGTAAAGGTGCGGGGTGTCCCCATGAGCTTTGGCTTTCCCTTGGTGAAGGCGAATTCCTTTCCCTTGATGAATTCATCAGGGCAGTCCTGACCGCTTCGCTTTACTAACTCTGGTTTGTAGTCAAGGAGGTCCAGGTGGGGTGGGGAGCCAGCACAGTGAATGTAGACGACCCTTTTGGCCGCTGGTTCAAAATGGGGGTTGCGGGTTGTCAGGGGAGGGGGCGGCAGCTCCGCTCCGGGAAGATGACCTGCTCCCAATGCAGAGAGGGCAATTCCCCCGAGCCCTACCTGACAATCCTTGAGGAAGTGCCGGCGGGTCAGGTGCTGCAGATGTGCTTCGTTAGCGCCAAAGGGTTTCTGGATCATGGTTTCTGAAAGATCTCGTCGAGGTTCAGGACTACATTTGCAACGGCGGTCCAAGCTGCAAGAGAGACGACATCAGAGTTCTCAGGAGAAGGGCCCCTCGGCTCGGTTGCTAGAGATTTGGCTGCTGATGCATCTGAGAGGAACGAGCGGTAGGCTTGCTCATAAAGATCGGTGAGGGGCTTGATTTCGACGGGCTTGGGAGGTCGGACCAGAGCAAGTCGGAACATCCGTTCTACAACAGGCGAAGGCTTGTCAGAGGATGTTTCCTTCAGAGCTCTCCGGGCTAGGGCCTGCGCGGCTTCCACATAAACAGGGTCATTCAGGGTTACCAGAGCCTGAAGGGGCGTGTTCGTCTGGGATCGCCTTACGGTGCAGACTTCACGACTTGGGGCGTCGAAGGTTGCCATTGAGGGGTATGGCATCGAGCGTCGCCACTCAGTGTAAATTCCCCTGCGATAGCGGTCTTCACCGGTGCTGTCGCTCCAATCTGTTGATCCGCCGAATGCGGCGCGCAGTCCGAGCTTCGGTCGGGGAGGTCGGGTCGGTTTTCCGAACATTTTTCCGCTTAGGATTCCTCCAACGAAAAGGGCTTGATCACGTACCATCTCGGCTGAAAGGCGGTTCCGTGGTCCCCGTGAAAGAAGTCGGTTGAAGGGGTCTGCCTCGAGAAGTTCCGGGGTAACCTTTGACGACTGCCGGTATGTCGACATGCTTACCAGAAGCTTATGGAATTTCTTCATATCCCATCCGCTCTCGATGAGTTCGACGGCAAGCCAGTCGAGAAGTTTTGGGTGGGATGGATACTCTCCCTGAGAGCCAAACTCCTCGCTCGTGGAAACCAAACCGGTGCCATAAAGGGCTTCCCACTGGCGATTTGCAATTACTCTGGCAGTGAGAGGATTATCACTGCTCATGATCCATCCTGCGAGTGTGAGACGATTTAGAGGGGCTTCTGCGGGAAGCGGATGCAGGGCGGCAGGGGTTCCCTCGCTTACCTCCTCGGCTTTCTGCTTGTAGTTGCCCCTTATTTGAACGTGTGTTTTACGGCGTTTGCTGGCGGGCAGTTCCCGCATGATTGGCACAGTCGTCGAAGCTTTAAGGCCAGCAAGCTGTTGCTCGAGGTCCTTGATTCTCTTCTGAGATCTGGCAGTTGCAGGGGCGATCGTCCGGTAGTAATTGCCGATCAAGTTTTTCTCATCAGTAGTTCTGGGGCGAGAGGTAAGCGCCTTGCGGACTGCGGAGGGTATCCCGATCCACGGTCCTGCAGCCGAATCGCTCGTAAAAGAGACACGGAATCTCGCCATGGTAGTAGTCGGCCAATTTGATTCCTGATGAATATCGAGACGCAGGCGGCCTCCCGCTTTGATAGGTTTACTTGGCGCGACGAGAAGATAATGGTCTTTTTGATGCTGTGGAGAAAGTGCCCATCCTTTCGCCGAATCCAAGGTGGAGGCGAGAACCGCTTCTGCCGGGAACTTCTCCTGTGCGAAGCTCGCGCTGGCAGCAGACAGCGGTATGAGTTGGGCTCCTGAGGTCGAGAAGGTTGTGCTCGGCGAGGGGACTTCGCGGGGTTCCTTCTTCCATACAATTGAGCGATCCTCGTCCATAATAGTAATTCGATAACCGGCGAGTCTTGAGGCTGTATCCCCATCGGTCCGGTTCCAGAGCACGATTTTGTCAATGTCTCCGGGTATCCCGAGATCCACCTCCCACCACTGATCAGATCCCCCTGCAGTATGACTGGTAGATTTGTTTGTGAAAATACCGTTGGTGTTGCCGTCGATGGCGAGATTGGCGGGTCCCTCGAAACCGGTGGAGATCTGGGAGGCTTTACCTTTCATGGCGATATTACGGCCGGATGAAAAGACCTCGACTTCGGCGAGGTGAAGGAACTTGTCGTTACCCGGTAATTCTACCCGGACAAATTGGCCCTTGATTCCGGCTGCCGAGTCGGGTGGCAAGCGGGTTGCGGTAATCCTGTTGATGACAACGTTGTCTTTCCGGCCGACCGTCCCTTTGTGAGCAAGAAGGTCCAAGCGAAGTCCCCTTACTTCGTCGGTGAGAGGGAGTTCTATGCTGTAAATAGACCGATCCGGGTTTGCTTCGCTGGCAACGATCACGCCATTGTCTTCGGCGGAAAGCGTCGCACCTCCTGTTGCAGACAATTCCGAGGGTTTCGCTGGATTCCAAGTGAGGGAGCTTGAAATTTTCTTCTCCCACTGGTCCTGCATTCCGGCCAGTTCGGGACCGCTTTTTGTTAATGTCGTTTTGAGTTCACGAATTTCTTTCCGTAGGTCGGTCTGACGTTTCCGTTGCTCCTCAGTGAAGACTTCGACGAGAGGGGCCTCATTCCGGCGGTCGGCATCCTCGGAGTTGTTGAAAAACGCCAGCATCTGGAAATATTCGTTCTGGGTGATCGGGTCATATTTGTGAGTGTGGCACTGTGCGCATGCCATCGTCGTCCCCATCCATGTCTGCATCGTGGTGTTGACCCGGTCTACGACCGCGACATTCCGGAATTCTTCATCATTAGTGCCGCCCTCGTTATTGGTGAGGGTATTGCGATGAAAAGCGGTGGCGACGAGTTGATCGTTGTCTGGATCGTCAAGGAGATCTCCCGCAAGTTGCTCGGTGGTGAACTGATCAAAGGGCATGTTGGAATTAATTGCTCTTATGACCCAGTCGCGGTAGGCCCAGATTGTCCTTGGGGGGTCATCAGCGTAGCCAGCTGAATCAGCATAACGTGCGAGGTCGAGCCACTGTCGGGCCCAGTGTTCCCCGTAGGATGGCTTCGCAAGCAAGCTGTCCACATAGCGAGAGTAGGCATCCTGCGATGTGTCCTGCGCAAAGGCGGTTGCCTCCTCCGGGGATGGAGGGAGGCCGGTAAGGTCAATGGATACCCTTCGGGCGAGGCTCCACCGGTCGGCAGGAGCTGAAGGCTGGAGTCCGTTTTCTTCAAGCTTTGAGAGAATGAAATTATCGGCATGAACGGTGGGCCATTGATCTTTCGTAATAGAGGGAGGGGTGGGCCTCTCAGGAGGCTGATAGGACCAGTGCTGATCAAATTGGGCTCCTTCTTTCACCCACTGTTTGAGAAGTGCGATTTCCTCAACAGCCAATCGGCTCCCCTTTCCCTTCGGGGGCATCCGCTCGTTCTCGTCCTCTTCGATAATGCGCGCGATCAATTCGCTTTGCTCGATCTTGCCGGGTACGATGGCCGAGTATCCTCCCAGGTCCTGAGTTGCGCCCTCGTGTGAATCGAGTCGTAAGTCCGCTTTGAGCTCGGCCTCGTCCGGACCGTGACAGGCGATGCAGTTGTTGGAGAGAATCGGTCTGATGTCTCGGTTGAAGTCGATCCCTGCACTTGCAGCGGCGGCCGAAAGCAGCAAAAGAAGCAGGTGTCGGAAGGGTGTGGTCATCAGGCCTCTCGGTAGGGTAGAAGATGGGATACCGCGAGGCTATCGCATCTTCTGGTGTGGGGGGAGCGGATTTGCCCTCAAAATTAGTGAGATATTCGGGTGAGGACCCACAAAATGGGGCTCTCGGGCACTTTTAAGGGAGTTCTTGGCCCTGAAGGAGAGTTCCGCCTTGATCGAAACAGAGTAATCGGGGAGGTTTCCATCCCTTCCGGCGGGGAGTAGCTCAGCTTGGTAGAGCGCTGGCTTTGGGAGCCAGATGTCGCAGGTTCGAATCCTGTCTCCCCGACCACTTCCACTTTCGTGGGGTGGACGGTCTATTCTGGAATAGAATAGTAGAGTTGCTCGAGAGTCAGGACGACGTAAGAGGTAACGAGAATGTCATCGTTCTCCCACCACCGGGAATTTTCGTTTACCCAGGAACCATCCTTGCTCTGGTTGCTTACGAGAAGACGGCCAAGCTCCTTGCGCCAGTCAACTTTGGTTCCATCGGGGCGTTCGAGCTGGTCGATACCTGCGGCGACCAAACTTTTGGTCATGGCGTGGTAGTAGTAATACAGGCCCTGTTGTCCAAGGCCGGGGTTCTCTTTCAGAGTGTAGTTATCTCCCAGCCACCTGAGGACTGATTTGACGCGCTCGTCGCTTGGATCAAGGTCAGCATAAATCAGGGAAAGGAGTCCCGCATAAGACATCGATCCATATGAGCGTAATGCGGTCCTCCCGTCTGGCAGTTCCTTCTCACCCGCTTTGCTGTCTCCGGGAAAGTAGACGAACCCGCCTTCGTCTTCTTTGGAGACTGCGGTGATCTGGTCGTTAGTCGATTCCTTATTCTGGCACCGAGAGACAAAATTGAGAGCGGATTTCCAATTGAGTTCGGGCTGCTTTCCGACCTTGTTGTCCTTGGCAATCTGCCGGGAGTGGTAGAGTGCCTCGATGGCGAGGTAGGTGTTCGACATGTCGGAGTGAGCGTAGGTTCCGCCATATCCGATACCGCCATCATATTTATTGTCAGCAGTGCCCTTGCTCCCCCAATCAGTTTGCTGGTTGATAAGGAACTCCCGAGCCTTGAGAATCATTGGCTGATCTTCTTCCCTGTCGCGGGCCAGAAGTGCCATGATCGCGGATGAAGTGTTGTAGGTGGCTAGCCCCTTGACGTAAATTCCTCCATCATCCTTCTGTTGTTGGATGAGCCAGTCAAAACCCTTTTCGATGTGCTTTGGATGAGGCTTGGTATAGTCAAGTCCCGGGTCGCGCATCATGGCGGCAAGGACGAGGGAAGTGAGTGCAGGTGTCTCTTTCTCTCCCCAGAGGCCATCTTTTTCCTGCTGGCTTTCAAGGAAGGCGTTTCCTTTCCGGATGGCCCGCTCCATTTCGAGGCGAAGGGATAGATACTCGCTCTGCTGCTGTCCTGCAGCCGGCGGAGCGACGATCAGGATGGAAACGATAAAAATCAGGGAGAATAGGGGCTTCATGGTGTTCGAGGGGAGAGTTTGATCGGTTACTTCGCTTTGCCAGCAGCTGGACTCTTGCCTTTGACGAAGGGTTTAATGGTGACGGTGACTGGTGTTCCGACTTCGGGTATCCGGGCGGTTGTGGGAATCCAGACATCATCCAGGGCGGCATCCCGTCCCGGCCAGTTAAAGAGGGAAGAGTTAGTTGTGAAAAGCGCAACGATGTCTCCGGAGGCCTCTGCCTGAAAAGATTTTTCATGAAAGTATGAGCCTCCGTAAACCCATGGCTTTGGCGCAAGCGGTTTCTCGGTGACCGTATTTGTGATCCAATCGTTCAGAGTAGCTCCTTCGGTATCACCCGATTTGCCTTTCCAGCGAAGCTGAATTTCTGCCCTCGCCGCATTGCGCGTTTTCTCTGGAACGTCAGGAAACTTTCCGGTTGGACGAAAGTCTTCACCGAGGATTGGGAAGAGTTCCTTGGATTCTTCGTAGCCAAGAATCTTGAGGGCGATGTTCACATGAAATGGACGCGCTTTGGTGATGAGAATAGCCTCATGAATTTTTCCGTTCTGGTGTACGATTGCATACTCCAAAGCGCCCTCCTTCATGTTGACCTCTGCAGGGAAGCTTATTTGCCGGGTCTTTTGCTCGAAGCCAACAATGCCGACCTTGAATTTACCATCCCCGAGATCCTGAACAGTCGGGGCCTCGACAGAATTTGGCCCGTCTGCAGCGAAGGCGAGTGCTCCGGTGAGGCCCAGGGTCATAGCCAAGAGGGTTTTAAGCATGATGGGAGTGTGGCGCGGTTCCGGGTTGGTGTCAAAGGGGCACGAGGGTGTCTTTCGGTAAATCTAAAAAAGGCTAATAATTGGTCAGCGTCTGCCTATTCAGTGAGCAGGGCTCTGGATTCATGGATTGCGCTTGGGCTCGTGATCGAAACTATTATCGCGTATGAGTCTAGTTTTGCCCGCCTGAATCTTGATTGAGGGACTCGGCGAACCGGAACCAGTGAAGGCGGGTAATCTGGCGTTGAAAATCCAGCTTGGGATCACCCGGGTGACTACTGTTCTCTGGTGCGACAATCCCATTCAGTCCCGCGAGTTCCTGTCGAAGTAACTGGTAAGCGTTCGACAGGATCAGGAGTTGGTGGTGCTCCACTGCGTCGTTGGCAGGGGCAAGGCCCTGGGATTTTGATTCTCCTTTTGAAGAGCTGGAAAAATATATCGTGACGGGCAATTCAGTGGTGGTCTTGCGTGAAGCCGAGCTCACGCGTGCTTCGATCAGCAGAGTGTGGTCCGAGTCTTTGCGGAGAAAATCGGCAGCTTCTTGGATGGCTGCCTTTTGGTTTTGCGAAGCAGTTTTTCGGGTTGCCATTTGAAGAAGGATAGGAATATCACCAGCAGGGTCGATGTTCCAATACGTCAAGGTTGGGCGAATCCGCATGATGGCGTCCTCGGCGGTCTTACGTTCTTGAGGTGAGGGGCGGCAGGAGTCGAGGACTCGTTCCCAAGCGAGAAGAGAACGGTCCCAGTGGCCTTGAGTCTCCAACTCGGTGGCAAGACTTACCATGTGGCCGGCACCCTTGGAGGCATACTCGGAATATTCCGCGAGTCCGGGAGCGCTCTCGATGTCTCCGAGGTCGAGGTCGCTTTTTGGTGGTGGTTCCGGGGTTGGCATTTCCGCCTCTGGTGCGGGTCCAGATGCTACCTTAGGCTTTACCGGGTCCGTCATGAACTCGGGAAGCGGTTTGACTGTTCCAGCAGGAGAGAGAAAGTCCATGCTCCTTGTGCGGAGCCACCAGCACAGGGCTGCCGACACGACAACTGATCCAATAACTACAGGAACAGGAATCCGCATGGTTACGGAGAGTCTCCGTTCCTAGTCAGAAATTCAAGCCTTGTGGGGAGCGAGAAGGTTGAATTGTGTCCGGCAGGCCGGCGGTGCGGCGATGGAGAAGTGCTATCGCCTCTCTGCGCTCTTTACCTGAAGAGCGCGTTTGCCGACCCGGTCACGCAGGTAGTGAAGCTTCGCCCGGCGTACTTTGCCGCGGGTCGTCACCTCAACCTTCGAGACCCGGGGGGAATGTAGCTGGAACACTCGCTCTACTCCTTCTCCATAGGAAATCTTCCTTACTGTAAAGGCGGAATTGACCGAACTCCCACGCCTAGCAATGACTACGCCTGCAAAAATCTGGACCCTTTCCTTGCCTCCTTCACGAACGAGAGTGTGGACCTTAACGGAGTCTCCTACGTTGAAATCAGAGATTTCCTCCTTGAGTTGCTCCTGCTCGATTTTCCTGATGATGTCCATGGATTGTATTGGGGAGGGAGGATGAGTTTCTGGAGCACCGGTTCAAACAGTGCTCTGGGGGGCGGGAGGGCTACACGATGCCCCCGGCAGATGCAATCGTTTTTTGCATCTCTGATCCTAGTTTTACTGGGGATAGAGGATTCTACCGCAATTCTCGCAATTCACCAGTTCCTTGCCGGCTTGCACTCGGACCATGGTTGCCGGAGTGGCCTTGACGTGACAGCCGAGACATTGCCGCTCGCGTGTTATCTGCACCACTACGGGCGATCCTAACTTATCCAGGAGACGTTCGTAGATAGAGATCGTGTCCTCCTCAATGCCAACGAGCAGCTGTTTCCGCTCTCCTTCGAGAGATTCGGCCTCCCGGGAGAACTGATCCGCCCGTTTTTGGAGCATCTCCACCTCTTCATCTACCCCACCCTTTGTCCTCGCGTAAGCTGTTTCGGCCTCCGCCAATAATATTTTCAGCTCGTCGCTCTTTTCCATGAGCTCCAGTTCACGGGTCTCGAGTCCATCGATGTCTTGGGAGTAACGGGTGACTTTGACCCCCAAAGCTTGATATTCCTCGTTCTTTTTGGTCTCGAACTGCTGTGTTTTAAGCCGAGAGATGGATTCTTTTCGGGTTCCGATGTCAAGTTCGACACCCTTGATGGCAACCTCATTCTCCTGAAGAGAGGCTTTCGCGTCGTCCACGGCGGCCTGATGCGCCGCCAGCCGCTTTCCGGCCAGTTCCTGCTCCATAGGGATGCGTTTCAGTTCCTTGCGGAGTTCTTGGAGGCGGAGGTCCCGCTCCTGCAGACTCAGTAGTGCGGTGATGTCTGGCGGCATTGACCTTTCCTAGCCTACCAGCTCATAGGGTCAAGGTCCCGTCTTCAGTGTCCCGCTTAAGAGGGCGCCTTCAGTAGAAAGTTCGCCCGGAATATGTTGAAACTGGCCCTCTTAGGGGCAATCTTCATCACGTCGCCCGGTAGATACCTGTCTGATGAGTCTCCGCATCCAATGCCCCGCCTGTCAGCGCCAATTCACAGTCGATGAGGAGCTGAAAGGGAGGACTGTGGAATGCGGGTCTTGCGAAAAGCAATTTATCGTCGATAAGGATTCCATTATTAGAGAGCGCGATCGCTATTTTCCGGGTGATATTAAGAAGCCGGGGTTGAAGAACTATGGGGTAGCTCCCAGTCAGTCCGAATCCAAGCCCCGGGTTGATTTTGCCACTGCTCTTTACAGTGAAGCGGCAAGCGCTGCGGATGTGATTCCGCCGGCTCCCGGGCGGACTATCGCTGGGATAGCAGGTATAGTCATTCTCTTGGTCTATCTCGTTGCTTTAGTCTTCGGTTGGATGGGACAGGGTTTCTTCGGTGAGATGGAAACCGCGAAGCGAATCTTACTGAGTGGATTTGTTATCGTAGTTGGGCTATTACTTATTTTTACCGGAGGTCTCCGTCGTCAGAAGCAAGCGATTCTGGGAGGGGTGGGAGTTGCCGTAGTAGTATTGGGGCTGAGTATTTTTATGCCTTCCGGGGATCCGTTGACCCGGGGGCCTGCTTCTCCAAAGCAGACTCCTGCTGAAAGGGCGTTTCCCGATTCTGAGCCGGTTAGGATGTCGGAAGAAAAAGCCCGTTTAGAGATGACCTATGATCCTATCCAGAGAGCGATTGATACATTTGGTCAGGAATCTGTGTGGGCACTCTGGGCTCCTAAGATGGGGCAGCATTTCCGATACCAGATTCAAAGATACCTTCAGCGTAAGACCGGGTCTGCTGCTCGGCCGGCATTTTACCCCCGGGGAGAGGGGGGGCTTTTGGTTATCGAAGGGGTTGTCATCAAAATGCCGGAGTTAGTTGGTCTCGTGGAGCGTTTTGCGAGCGTGGAAGACGTCTATGAGGATCTCCGAGTATTGCGGGTTGAAGTGAAGGGGGAGAATCTTCTGGAACCCAGCTCGGAGCTTGAAGTCCGATTAAACGATACGACCAGTGAGTCTTTTATTGTACTGAACCGGAAGGAGCTGGAGCATATTGACGTTGATAGAGTGAAGGATGCTGCTAAGCGGCTCTCAACGGTGGAGCCGACCCGGTTTCGGACTGAAATTTCGGGGCGGCTTGTGGAATTACTGGATGAGGAAGTCGATACGGATTTCCGTTCGACTATCTGCAAGGCTATCATGGTCTGGTCCTCTCCGGGCGACGGTGCAGAGCGCGCGGTGGTTCGTCTTGTCTCGGATCTTATTTCCAGCCAGCAAAGCGTTCCAAAAAGCACGATTCAATTTCTCGTCGAGCGACGTTCCGCAGGATTGATACCCCTGTTGAAAGAGCTTTGGGAGAAAGCCCCGCTGAGCTGGGAGGGAGAGGTTATTGCCATGGGTAGTGTGATGGAGGAAGTCATCGCGCCGTCCATCGATTCCGGTGATGATTTAGCGGCCCAGAGGTCTGCCTTGCTCATTCTCCGGAGAGTGGGGACTGAGCTAAGTCTACCCAAGCTTCGAAGCGCGCTTGAAAAATCTGAGAAGGGATCTGATGTGGTTCTCCTGATTGAGCGGGCGATAGAGGGCATCGAGAGCAAGGTGCAGAGCACGGGAGAAGCTCCAGAGCCTGAAGTTGAGCCTCTCGTCGCACCGGAGGTGGCCCCTGCGCCTGAGGTAGAGCCTCTCGAAATCATCGAGGAAGAAAAGCCGGATGAGCCGGAGTCCGTCCCGGAGGACAATTGACCACGAGTATGCCGCTTTGGCGGGCAACTTTACGCGCTGCGGATTTACAGCGGTCTTTGGGAAGGATCTTGGATTCTAACTCCCTGACGATTTGTCGTTTAAATTGTTTTGATCCCATATTTTCTCAGGGCTTTAGGAGGGGAGGGCGGTTTTTTTAGTTATGTTTGCCAGTGCCGCAGCCGATTGAAGCACACGACGTTCTTGTCCTAGGGCCCCCAATCATGCTCCTATCCACCCATGAGACGACGCTCCTTTCTGCGCACCGCCACCGCTACCGCTCTTTTCGCCGGCCCCACCCGGAGTCTCCTCGCTCTTGAGGAGAACGACAAGTTTCGCCGGCAGATAGGAATTCAACTCTACACTCTTCGCAATCAGATCAGGAAGGACCCCCTCGGCACCATCAAGGCTGTCAAGGAGGCCGGCTACGCCCAAGGGGAGATGTATGGTTTTCCTAATTGCGAGCCGATGATCAAAGCGGCCAAGGCGGTGGGACTCCAATTGCACTCCTCACACTTTGAGTGGGAGTCAGTGGTTAACCCAGCCGACAAGGAGTTCACCGACTTCCGCAAGACTCTTGAAAAGGCTACCAAGGTAGGCCTTAGCCATCTTGTGATCCCTTACCTCCATGGCAAGGATCGTGAAACCCTCGACGATTACAAGCGCACTGCCGAGAACTGTAACAAGGCGGCCTCACTGGCAAAGAAGGAAGGTGTCCAACTGGCCTATCACAACCACGCCTTTGAGTTTGAGCCGAAGAAAAATGGCGTTTCCGGATTCGATGTCTTCGTCAAAGAATTCAGCTCTGAGATGCAGTTCGAGCTAGATGTTTTCTGGGTCAAAGTAGGCAATATCGAACCAGTCCAACTCATCAATAAGCTCAAAGGACGTATCTCCCAGCTTCATCTCAAGGATCTGAAAAAGGGAACTCAGGTCCCCAGCTTTGGAGGGCTGCCAAAGGAGGCGTTCAAGGAGCTCGGCAAAGGTATGATCGATATGGAGCCTATCATTGTTGCTGCCCACCAAGCCGGGGTATCACACTGCCATGTCGAGCAGGATCATAGCCCCGCGCCCCTGAAGAGTATTGTGGAGAGTATGACCTACCTGAAGAGCCTGTAGTTCTTTTCCGCGGAGAACCACAGCGTGCCGGTATGTTAGTCAGGAATCAGAGAGGGCCCAAAGGGGGTGTTAGTGTGAGTGCAGCCTTTGGGGGTTTCGGAGTGGTAGTTCTTTAAGTGACTGTCCTGCGCCAAGCTGGGCTCATAGCTCACATGGTAAATGGATGGGTATCCGATGTTATTCCCGATGTAGATATCGGGACAGGCAGAATTCTAGAGGCCTCAATGATCGAGGGCCTGGCCAGGGAGGTCTCAATGAGCGCCAGATAAACGTGGGCCATGGTGGCACTGGGAACGCGGTAGCACTGTCTACGACCTAAAGATCCTGCCGGTCCGGTGTTTGG
>DIHT01000014.1 GCA_002420305.1 Akkermansiaceae bacterium UBA5689
GGGAAATCAATTTGAGCGAAGAGAATCTCTCCAACTCTGCTGGGAGATATTTCACTCTGTAAAAGATGATTTCGTCCACATTATCGATGCAGATCAGCCTGTCGAGGAGGCCCAGAAGGCTATCATGAGCACGGTCCACCCGGCCCTCGCCTCGTTACGGGCGAGAAAAGCTCAATGATTGGCCCTAGTCCACCACAGCAGGCTCTCCCTTGAGGAACACTTCACGAGCTCGAGAGCCATCGGCAGGACCTATGACGCCACGCTGCTCAAGAATATCAACCATCCTCGCAGCACGGGTGTAGCCAAGCCTAAGCCGTCTCTGAAGCAACGACGTACTGGCTTTCTGCTCCTGCACGATGACTTCGATACACTTTTGAAGAATCTCTTCATCTGCATTTGAGACCTCATCCTCATCTCCATCATCACCAGCTCCCCCCCCGTCAATACTGGCCTGCACGCTCTCCTCGAAACGCTGCTCACTTTGCACTGAACAAAATTCCACGAGGGATTCCACTTCCTCGTCCGAAATCCATGCTCCCTGAGCTCGATCGAGCTTTGCTGACCCCGGCGGCAAAAACAGCATGTCGCCTTTCCCCACCAGCTTCTCTGCTCCCTTCCCATCAAGAATGACCCGGCTATCCAAAGCTGAAGAAACCTGGAACGCGATACGACTTGGTATATTTGCCTTAATAATCCCAGTCACTACATCCGCCCGAGGCGTCTGCGTTGCTACGATTAAATGAATTCCTGCCGCTCTCGCTTTCTGGGCGATCCGGGCGATACACATTTCTACATCCGCAGGCGCCGTCTGCATGAGATCTGCAAGCTCATCAATAATTATCACGATGTAGGGGAACCTGTCAGGAGTCTCTTCCTCTTCCTCCTCTTTCCATTCACCATCCATCGGCCCCAGCTCTCCGTCCTCAAGGGCTGCGGCGATCGACTCAACATGTTCCTCATCGATCACTTCATCCTCCTCCTCAATCTCCTCTTCTTCCTCGGCCATTACCGGAACTCCCTTATCTCTTACCCTGCCGTTAAAGGAGTCGAAATTCCGGACACCTTCCTTGGCAAACACCTTGTAGCGTCGCTCCATCTCGTTGACGCACCATTTAAGCGCTCCAACTACTTTTCTTGGGTCCGTCACAACAGGGACAACAAGATGAGGCAGATCGGAATAGACCTGCATCTCCACCACCTTGGGATCAATCATGATGAAGCGAAGTTCATCTGGGCCAAACTTGAAAAGGATACTCGAGATAATCGAATTGATGCAGACTGACTTACCGGACCCTGTAGCGCCCGCAACCAGCAGGTGAGGCATAGCCGCGAGATCGCCGATGACAGCCTTGCCATAGACGTCCTTGCCAAGCGCAAGGGGGATTTTCCGCTTGGAACTGCGAAACTCGTCATCTTGCAGCAGTTCCCGAAGGGCGACAGGCATCCGGGAATCATTCGCGATCTCAATACCTACGGTATCCTTTCCCGGGATCGGAGCGAGAATGTTGATCCGTTCCGCCTTAGTGGCCCGGGCAAGGTCAGGCTCTAACTGGGCAATCCGGCTGACCCGCAAGCCTATACTCGGATACACTTCATACCGGGTAATTGTGGGGCCTCTGGTAATATCACCAGCGGTCACATCAACACCAAAGGCCTTGAGGGTCTCAACGATTTTTGTCTGCTGGGCAATAAGAACATCCGTATTATCTTCCGTCGGGGCTTCTTCCTCTTCGTATTCGAGCAAATCGAACCCAGGAAGCTCATAATCCTCGAAGCCCTCAGTGCTGAGGGCCGCATGCTGCGGGGACCTCTTTCGTTCGAAAGGCTTGGCTCCAGCCGCCATTATGGGTGTGATCCTCTGGGTCGCGTCGATGATCTGCGGCTCCGGGATTTCCTGCAAGGGAAGATGCGATTGCCCCTTTTCATCCTGCTCGTAGCTTACGAGCTCCTCAACAGGGTCTCGGTCTCCAGCCTCTTCCTCATCCGTTTTCCGGCGTTTGCTCTTTCTCGATTTTCCTTTCGACGGAGATGGCTTCTTCCCAGCCGCCTTTCCTGTTGTCCCACGCGCCTTCTGAGCCACTCTCCTGCGCCAATCTTCCCGGGCCTGCTGGAATTTTTCGATACTCCAGAGAGCCAAGGCTTTGACAAATTTGACTGGATGAACTCCCAACAGAGTGAAAAAGCTCAGCCAATACACAATGCCGAGAAGAATAATCGACCCCGCACTACTGAGCATTCCCTTGAGAACAACAACGCCGAGGCCCTCACCCACCACGCCTCCGGTCCCCGCAATCAGGTAAGCTTCCTTCCAGCTGGGGAAAAAGCTCTCCTGCACCGCCACAAGACTGGCTCCACTCACAAGGCAAACGCAAAACCCGATTGTAGTCCGTAGACTGTAGGCCGCACCCATGAAAAGCCGCCCAACGCCTAACCACAGCATTCCAAGAGGAAGAAGAAAGGCCGCGACACCAAAGACTTGAATTTGAATAAACCCAAGCAGTGTTCCAATCGGTCCAATCCAGTTTTCACGCGGGTTGTTGGCCTCGAGATCAAGAGCAAACCCGCTGAGGAGAGCCCAATCGGTGAAGGGGATCTTGATCGGCAAATCTCCCGGCGTGTAGGAAACAAGCGACAAGAGCAAAAGGATCCCAATGCCAGCCAGCAGGACGCCCATCGCTTCACGGGACCAACGAGTCTCGTTGCTACCCTTGCGCTTTGACCTATTCCTCGCCATAGATGTTCCTACAGAGTTTTCTTGAGCTCTGCGCGCTACAGAATCCCCTAAAATCAAGGGTCAAACAAGATCGAATACCGCTTTTTTTGATTATCAACAAAATTTAAGCTTCCGAGGAGATCTTCCTGTATCCTTCCTTCCCTCTGTCTCATGCGCCTCCTCATCATTTTTCTGGAAGAAGCCTTACCCAGTCAACTAGACCCCTCGACTGCCAATATTGTGGGCACGGAAAAGGCCGAAGTAGTTTACCGGGCTACGATTCGGCTGCTTCTTACACAGTTAAGTGGGCTTGAAAGGTGTCACTTAAGATTCTGCTACCGCCCTGCAGACGCGCATGACGCTATCCGCTTTTGGCTCCTCTCAGAGATCATTGATCACCCCGGAATCCATCTGGATATCGAGGCAATCGATTTTAAACCTCAATCAGATGGTGATCTTGGAAGCCGGATATCTCGTGCCGCAGAGAATGCATTTAGTGAAGGGTATCAACAGGTTGCCCTCATAGGCTCTAATTGCATCGAGATTTCAAGTCGCTGGATCCACGCAACTTTCGCCCAGCTCAACAAAAACTATAAAGCCGTTACCGGTGAAGGTCACGGAGGTGGCTGCTATCTTCTCGCTATGCGAGAATACCTGCCCTCCCTCTGCCGCCAAGTTACTTGGACGGGTTCGAGTGGCAAGACGAGCATTCTGCGGCAGGCCTCCTGTGAATCCTATTCCCTCTACCAGCTCCCAAACTTGTGTATCATCGAGACCTGCGCTGATTACCAATCTACCCTCTCAGGCCTGATGGGACGTAAGTTTAGGAGTGCGATCGAAGACATTCTCGAATCTGCTTGAAGGCATCCCGTGTCCCCCGGTAGAGCTGCCTTACAGTCTCTCACTGCTTGACTCTTCCAGCCGGTCGCGTCCATTCTCCGGCACTCATCGTGTCGCCAATCCACTTCCAGCCGCTCTACATGCCCCGCGTCTGGGGAGGAAGAACTCTGGAAACCCTCCTAGGCCGACAATTACCCGGGCCGGGGCCTTGGGGTGAATCATGGGAAGTGTCCGATCGGCCATCGGAGCAGTCTGTTGTCAGCACTGGTAGATGGGCTGGAAGTAGTCTCCACGAGCTGTGGAACTTCAGGCGGGAGGAGCTTTTTGGCGATAACCTGAAGAGCTCTCGCTTCCCTCTTCTCATGAAGATTCTGGACTCAAAGGACGATCTCTCCATTCAAGTTCACCCTCCGGCACAGATCGCACCCCTGCTAGGAGGCTCCCCCAAGACAGAGATGTGGTATATCGCCCAGGCTTTACCTGGATCCAAACTCTACGTGGGCCTTCGAGAGGGAATTAACCGCGGGCAGTTTGAGGAAGCGATCCGTAGCGGATCATTGGAGAACATGATCCACTCCGTGGAGCCGCGAGCCGGCCAATCCATTTTTATTCCCTCAGGGCGCCTGCATGCTATCGGGGCTGGAATGTTGATTTACGAAATACAGCAGAACTCAGATACAACCTACCGCGTCTTTGACTGGAATAGAGTGGGCCTGGACGGGAGGCCACGAGATCTGCATGTGCGTGAATCCCTGGCGAGCATTGACTTCACGGATTACGAACCCGCAATGGACCAGCCAAAGGGGCAGAATCTGGCAACATGCCGGCACTTCAAGGTGGACTTCCTCAAACTCCCAACAGGAGCTACGATATGCAATCCTGACCCTAATCGATTTTCGATAATCACTGTCACCAGTGGTGAGATCCTGGACAAGAGCGGCACCGTCTATTCAACTGGCGACTTTCTCCTTCTGCCCAGAGGCTCGGTGGCGCTTGACGCAGTAAAGAGCACCTCTCTCCTGCAGACGACCCTTCCTTATTAGGCCCTTCGGATCAGTCCGGAAAAACGATCGCGCGGTGATTATCGAGAATAATCCTCTCATGCACATGATACCGAATTCCCTTTGCGAGGGCAGAACGCTCACAATCGCGTCCGAGACGAATAAGATCGTGAACTGAGTGGTAATGCTGTACCCGCTCAACCTCCTGATCAATAATGGGGCCAGCATCAAGATCCTCGGTTACATAATGGCATGTTGCTCCGATCAGCTTTACCCCTCTCTCGAAGGCCTTCCGATAGGGATTGGCTCCCACAAAAGCCGGAAGAAAGCTATGATGGATGTTGATCATGCGTCCCTTGTAGGCCGCGCAAAGCCACCCCGGAACAACTTGCATGAAGCGGGCCAGCACTACGAGCTCCACCGCCTGCTTCGTTAACAATCTATCGATGGCTCGAAATCCCTCCTCTTTGTCCTCTCCGATCTCTACATGATGAAAGGGTATGCCTGCCTGCTCCGCGATGAGACGGCAGTCATCCCTATTCCCGATAATGGAGGTAATTTCTACTGGTAGTTCACAAAGCTGTGCCCGCCACAGAATCTCGTTGAGACAATGGTCGGTTTTCGTGACGAGCACTGCAGTTCTCATTCGATATGGAAGACGTCGAAAATGCCATTGAGCCTCCAGAAGACGACCGAGTGTCCCAAAACCTCTTACAAACTCATCGGTCTCAACCTTAAGCCCGGAGGTATCAATTTCCAGGCGGGCAAAGAATCTGCTTCTGACCGCATCGGTAAACTGATTGAACTCGACGAGGTTTCCCTCGTGCTCGGAGACATATCCAGCAATCTTAGCTACCAACCCAGCACGGTCTGGACAGTCAATTTTTAAAATCAGGCCTTCTCTGATCATGGGTCAACTCGGCTTCGCTAAGTTTTTAGCACGCTCACGAGCCAATTCCAGAAAATCCCTCGCGATAGGCTTCAGGTTTTCCTGATGGATTGCCCCCACAACCACCGGAGAAAATCCTCTCAGGTGGATTGCCCTCAGCCCACCCGGAGGCTCCTTACCGGGGATCTCCACTCCCATTCCCATGCCAAAGCCCCACGAGACATAATCTCCAACAAGGTCTAGGGAATCCACCTCCATATTTGGAACAAGGTCGACACCTCTCTCCTCAAAGGAATCGAGAAAGATCCTTCCCAGAACGTTCCCCGCGGGCAGACCGACGAGTGGATACCTTGGAGCCTTCCGGCCCGTATCCTCATTCTTAACCAGCAGGTCACTTAGTCCTCGCACTTTCCATTTCTCCGGCACCAGCAGCACGAGAGGTATTTTCAATAGCTCTACCGTCTGTAATCCCTCGGTGATCCGTTCGCCGATAATGCTTATGGCAAGATCAACCTGCTGACTTTTAAGAAGCCCCTGCAACTCCCCCGGCTCCACCTCACGTAGAGAAAAGCGGGCAGACGGACGCTTGGTCCGAACTTCCGCGAGAAGATCAGGCAGGTGAATACGAAGCGCAGAACCGGAAGCCGCTATACGCAGATGAGATCCTTCTTCTCCTTTAAGACGGGCTTCCACTTCTCCAACTTGAGAAAAGAAGGGGTAGACAAAATCATATAATTCATCTCCGGCAGGCGTCAGCGCGAAGGGCCTCCGGTTGAAGAGCTTCACTCCTAGCTCTTTTTCAAGCTGAAGAATCTGCCCACTCACTGCTGGCTGCTGAATCCCATAGGGCATCCGCCGAACTGCAGCCGTAATACCTTCATATTTGGCAACGAAGTAGAAGAGTTCAAGATGGTGAATGTTCATTCAAGACGTCAAAGGCGATAGCCGTTATCAAAATAATCGATGATTTATTTATATTTATCGAGAACAAAGGTCCTCCCCGCGTGTTCTCAGATCAGCTCTCAGAGGGTATACCAACATCGTAGATTGCTTGAATGATTACTCAGGGGAATCACACTCAGAACATGCGTGCCGTCATTCAGCGAGTATCAAGTGCCTCCGTCGCTGTCGAAGGAACGGTCATTTCTTCAATCGAATCCGGGCTCCTCATCCTGTTAGGAATTGAAGAAGCAGACGACTCGACGGATATCGAATGGCTCACAAAAAAGATCACAAGCCTTCGGATCCTTGAAGATGCGGAAGGCCGTATGAACCTCTCTCTACGCGATACCGGTGGAAGCGCACTTGTTGTCAGTCAGTTCACTCTCCATGCCAGCACTCGTAAGGGAACCCGCCCCTCCTTTATCCGGGCAGCGCCCCCTACACATTCAAAGCCACTCTACGAGCAATTCTGTATAACCCTCTCCACTTATCTCGAACAAGAAGTCGAGCGAGGGCGCTTCGGGGCAATGATGGAGGTCGCCCTGGTGAACGATGGACCTGTCACTATTCTTATCGACTCAAGAAATCGTGAGTAATCAGGGTCCACAGGAAAGACTCAATCCTTCAAGCGAATTTTTGAGCCACAATACATACAGCGAAAGCTCGAGAACAGAAGGACATCTCGTGCCGCCGCAAAACCAAACCCCAGAACCGATCGGACGGCTCGTTCATGTTTCTGGCAATTCTTACTCACGAAACACCTCTCCCCACAATACTGGCATCGTGCCCGAATCCCCATAAGCAGATACAAAATGAGCGCCCCGGGAAACAGAAGTAATGCGACAGCCATGCCTGGCGCGGGTCGAAACCCAAATCCAAAGGCCATAATTCCAACTACGATCACACCAATCAACGACAATATCCCTAACAAGGTCGTAGCCACCGTGAGAAGTGCAGCCCAGCGAACAAACCTTGCATTAGGGTGAGGCTTACCCCCGCTCCGGCGCCCAATCTTCGGTTCTGCTTTTTGAGCGCCACTCAGGCTACGAAAGGCCTCATCTGGTTTCTGTCTCACTATGTAATCGCGGTCACCCACTCCCCTCTCCCCCTCAGTTTTGCGGCCCCACTCCTTCGGCCTCTGGGTTTCGGTTGTTGGCTCTACCGGTGATTCTAACTCAAAGATTCTGGCCACAGGCAGGGAGCTGATCTCGATCCCAGCCTTCTGCACGTCCTCAGCTGAAACCTCGGACGCCTCCCGACCCGATGTCCTTACTTCCTTTTCAAGTAACTCACGGCCAGTCATCTGCCAGGCCTCGACAAGACTCTGTGAAGGGGGCCTGCTCCCTTCTTCGAAATTTTTACCGACCCCCTTTAGGCGTTCGACAATGTCAACCGCATCGCTGGCGATAAATTTTTCCACAGTCTCCATCCCGGCCCCGTGGAGAAGCGCTACCCCTTCTTCCTGAAGGCCCGTAAGTTCCGCAATATCTCTCATTCTGATCGTTCTATTGAAGATTCTGTAGCAACGAGAGCTCGCCCCGCTAGGACAGCGCTTCCAGAAGCTCTTCTAACTGGGTCATTTTCTCTCGCCACTCCTCCAAGCGACCCTGCTCCTTCTTCACAATCTCCGGCTTTGCATTCTCCACAAACTTTGGGTTTCCAAGCATTCCCTCGCTTCGCATGAGCTCTTTTTTCACCTTGGCGATTTCCGCTCCAATTCTTTTCCTCTCAGCATCGAGGTCGATCAGCCCCTCCAAGGGAAGATACACTTCCCCGATTGCTGTCACTACAACTGGAGTCCCCTTTGGCGCCTCGTAATTCTCGGAAAATTCCACCTCCCGTGCACCGCAAAGAAGAGCGAGAGTGGCTCCTTCCCCTTCCGCCCAACAACTACCCGCCTTGACGATAAGACCAACGTTCCGGTTCGCCGCGAGATTGTATTCCGCTTTCAGGTTTCTGATTCGCGATACTGACTCATAGACCTCTCCAACCTTTTCCTCAGCCGTTTGACACTCCTTCTCGGACAATCCGAACTTTTGCACTGGAGAGTTTTTTGGAAGCTCCTGCTCCATGAGAAGAGAGCCTCCTGCAAACCCAAGCTGCTCCCACAGCTCCTCGGTGAGATGAGGCATATAGGGATGTATTAACTGGAGGTAGCGATCGAGAACAATATCTATCACCTTAAGAGTCGAAGCCTTGCGTTCCGGGTCAGCCTCTTCGGCAAAGTCCCCTTTAACCGATTCGAGATACCAATCGCAGAACTCAGACCAAAAGAACTGATACAACTGCTGCGCAGCATCATTAAAAGCGTAGCTCTCCAGAGCGCGCCGCACACCTTCTTCAAGCGCTTTTAATTTCGCGAGAATAGCAATCGCATAGATATTGGGCTTGGCAGACACGCCTGTTACAGGCCCCTGCATCTCCCGGTAGCGGCATGCATTCCAAAGCTTGTTAGCAAAATTTCTACCCTCCTCGATCTGCTTTTCGTCGTACTTCACGTCTAACCCAGTAGGAGCAATCCGCATCAGGCCGTAACGCAAAGCGTCAGCTCCATAATCCGACATTAAATCGAGAGGGTCCGGCGAGTTCCCAAGGGTTTTCGACATCTTTCTCCCATCGATATCCCGGACAATACTGTTAAAATATACGTTGCTGAATGGGACTCCATCTTTAAACTCCAACCCCGCCATAATCATACGGGCAACCCAGAAAAAGATGATATCAGGACCTGTGCAAAGATCTACGGTCGGGTAAAACTTAGACTGCGTGGACTCGTCCATTGTTGCGTACGGCCACAGCCATGAGCTGAACCACGTATCCATTACGTCGGGGTCCTGCACCCATTCCACATCACTCTCATCTGGAGAATCTACCCCCACATGAATATCGCCATTTTCGAGGTGGGACAGATCCAGGCTTTCTGCCTCCTGTAGCGAGTCGACCTTGTCTCTCCGATACCACACCGGGACACGATGGCCCCACCATAGCTGACGACTAATGCACCAATCCTGAATGTTCTCCAGCCAGTGAAGGTAAGTCTTTTTCCAGCGCTCGGGACGAAACACGATTTCGCCCTCCGCTACAACCCTCGTCGCTCGCCCAACCTCTGGATATTTCAGGAACCATTGCATCGAAATACGAGGCTCTATTGGCACACCTGCACGTTGAGAAAACCCGACGTTATTCTCATAGTCTTCGACCTTCTCTAGAAGGTCGAGGTCCTCTAATTTGGACGCTACGAGCTCTCTCACCTCGAAACGATCTCGCCCATGGAGATCAGAGCACTCGGGACAATTGATGGTGCCATCCGGGTTGAGCACATCAACAATCTCAAGATCATGGCGCAATCCGATCTCAAAGTCCGCCTTATCATGAGCCGGGGTCACCTTCAGAACTCCCGTCCCAAACTCTATATCGATGTGCTCATCGGCCACTATTGGAATTTCCGCTGCGGGGAAAGGCCTTCGCACTCTCTGACCTACAAGATGACCATACCGAGGGTCTTTTGGATTAACCGCAACACCAGTGTCTCCCATCAGTGTCTCCGGACGAGTGGTAGCAATCCGGAGGTAGCTTCCAGGATCATCAACCAACTCATACCTCATGTAGTAGAGTTTCGAGCTCTGCGGCCTCATTTCCACCTCCTCATCTGAAAGGGCGGTCAACGAAACAGGACACCAATTGACCATTCTCTTACCACGATAAATCAGCCCCTTTTGGAATAAGTGAACAAAGACCTGCTGAACCTCACGGGAATAGTCCTCATCCATGGTAAAGCGCTCGCGGCTCCAGTCACACGAGCATCCAAGGCGCTTCAACTGCTCGATGATAATCCCTCCGTGGTGCTCCTTCCACTCCCATACCATTTCAAGAAACTTCTCACGCCCGACATCATGCTTAGTCTGGCCCTCAGCCCTGAGTTTCTGCTCAACCTTTGTCTGAGTGGCAATCCCCGCATGATCTGTGCCCGGCAACCAAAGTACTTCCTTCCCCTCCTGACGGGCCCTGCGACACAGGATATCCTGCAGCGTATTGTTCAGGACGTGCCCCATGTGCAGAATTCCAGTCACATTCGGAGGCGGAATAACTATGGAGTAAGCAGGTTTGTCCGAGGTCTCGTCCGCACGAAAACCATCCGACTCCAGCCATTTCCGGTGCCATTTCTCCTCTACCTCGCGAGGTTCATATGCCTTGCTGAGCTCTGCCATTGCCGGCGGAGGGAAACCCACGGGCCTCACGATTTCAAGACATTCGGACTCTCAAAAACCTATCCACCCCACTAATAAGCGATTGATCGAGGGATCCCCACCGCGCAAACCGTCCTCAGACGAGCAGGAATCGAAGGTCTAATACAGCCTTTCAGCAAGCCGAACGCCCTCCGGATCACATAAAGTGAGCAACTCTCCGGGCGTTTCAACCTTCAGCTCTCCATTCTCACCAAATCCCCGGATTCGGCCCTTTCTGCCTGAGGCTGTCACCACAACTTTATCTTTCCACGTCAACCGTTCCCATACCCTCTCAGCAATCACCTGGGGATCCAATTCGAGCAGCTCAGTCATCTTCTCCCGTATCTGCCCGACCAGCTCCTCCCGGTCCACCTCTCGTCCGAGAAGCTGAAAAAGCGAAATGGCCCCAAGCTCCGGGGGAAGCTCACGCTCATTCACATTGAGTCCGATACCAATCACCGCACAGGACCCCCGGGTTTCGATTAGAATTCCACACACCTTCCGATCCTCAACAAGCACATCATTTGGCCATTTGATCGACGGCGCCAGCCCCAAAGGCTCAGGCCCTCCAGTGCACACTGAAAGGGCCGCGCCCAGACTGAGCCAGCCCCAGTATCTCCGCTCCCAGCGAGGGCACAGGACCAGAGAGAAAGCCAGACCTCTGCCCGGCTCACATAACCATTGCGCCCCCTTCCGCCCTCGTCCTGCTGTTTGGGCTTCTGCTCCTACAATCCAGCCCTCGGCTTCTCTTCCATGCTCGAGGACAATTTCTAAGGCCCTATCATTGGTTGATCCAAGGTTTTCATGCCACTCCACGCGGCTACCCAGTCCTTTAAATTTTCGCCCTGAGGTCATAACCCGGATTTACGACTCCTCAAACTCTCTCCGGGAGAGGAACAAAATCTAGCGCGAGGTCCAGAGCGACGGCCGAGTGCGTAAGCTCTCCGACTGAAATACAATCAACGCCTGTTTCAGCAATTCCTCTCACCGTTTCAAGGTTCACACCTCCACTGGCCTCCAGAACCGGCCGCTTCCGATCGCCCCGCATTGCTACCGCCTTTTTCATGATACAATTATCCATATTGTCGAGGAGCAGATAATCAACTTCCTTGATACCAAGAAAAGCCTCTACCTGGTCGAGCGTATCGGCCTCGAGTTCTATCGCTACTTCGGGATGATCTTTCTTCATGGCCTGAATAGAATTTCGCAAGTCTGCCGAGGTCCCACCAACCAGAAGGTGATTATCCTTCACCATCGCTCGGTCATACAAACCCATTCGATGGTTGTGCCCACCCCCTGAAACTACTGCATTTTTTTCAAGAAGTCTCCATCCCGGCGTTGTCTTACGGGTGTCCATGATAGTTACCCCCGTCCCCTTTACAGCCTTGACGAATTTCGAGGTCCTCGTTGCCACCCCGGAAAGCCGTTGCACGAAATTGATAGCGGTCCGCTCCGCAGTCAGCAACGACCGGGCTTTTCCTGAGACTTCAAGAATCTGGACTCCGGGGAAAACACTCGATCCATCCTGCAGTATCACTGTGACCTCACAGGCAGGGTCAACTCTTCGGAAAACTTCTGCCCCGATTTCCACACCCGCCACTACTCCTTCTGATCTTGCCACAAGAAAGGCCCGTCCCTTACGCTGTTCTGAAACAAAATATTGGGAGGTCACATCCCCAGCCCCTATGTCTTCACTAAGGGCCAGCTCGATCAATTGTGACACCTTTTCGTCCACGCTTGAGCCTAGTGGGTTGCTCACAGCCCGTGCAACTAGCAAAGTTTAAACTCCAGCTCTTCTGAGCCCGGCGCCAAGACTAAATTTACTCTCATATTGAAACCCTCGCCTAGGCACCAACAACACTGACTACAATTTCCCTCTTCTGGCTCGCCCTTCTGTGCTCAAAAAGGAAGACGCCCTGCCATGTGCCTAGCGCCATACGACCCCGCATCACCGGGATCACTTCGCTTGTCCTCGTCAGGGCCATTCTAATGTGTGACGGCATATCATCGGGGCCTTCCATGGTATGAACAAAGTAATCTGAATCCTCCGGCACCAACCGCTCAAAGAATTCCTCTAGGTCCCTCCTCGCACTGGGATCCGCATTCTCCATGATCACCAAGCTGGCACTGGTATGTCTGACAAAGACCGTCACATTACCCTCTGAAATGCCTGAACAGCGCACAACCTCTGCCACTTCATCACTAATTTCATAGGTTCCCTTCCCCTGGGTAACCACCTCGAATGCACCTGTCTCCGCAATCACCAATGGAGCATGATGCAAGGCCTGGGCTTTTCAAGGTTCAAGCTCTCAAACCGGTCTTCATGAAAGAGTCGGGGCAGTATGACTATTTCTTTTCTTTTTCACCCTTCTCTCTCTCCTCTTTCAATCGCTGCATCAGGTTTTTCTTCTCATCCTTCTCCAAAGTAAACCGGAGCTCCTCAGGCCGCGCCGGCCAGTCATTGTTCGATCGATCAGCGTCAGCAATTTCAAGATTTGGATCCAACTCGATACTGACCACCTTTTTCGTCGAAACAAGGAGCTTAGACGTCTTCCGTGAGTCTCTCTTCCATAACTCAGCGGGTAGGCGCATCACTTTTACTTCCCCGTCGTCATAGACCACCCTCAGCACGACAGGCATGACGAGACCCCCTTCATTATTCATCTCAATCTGATAAAAGTATCGGTTACTCTCCAGAATCTCCCTCTCGTGATCCTCGAGCTTCTTGAGAAACTCCTGGAAGTCATCTCGGTCTGTCTTCGTGATATCGTATTCACCATTCCTATTATAGAAATCCAAGAGATCAGGATACTGGTCTGTATACCTTTTTACTCCTCTGTTGCGCTGATTCGTCAGCAACTTCGCATCTTCCTCTTCTCTCTCCGCCCTCTCCCGAGGCTTTTCCACATCCGGGTCTTTGGTGTCCATCTGGTAAAGTTTTACCCCCCTGATACCGACATCGACATGCTCCGTGGTGTAGAACCACCCCGTCCAGAACCAATCAAGATCGACCCCCGAGGCATCCTCCATGGTTCGAAAGAAGTCGGCAGGAGTCGGGCGTTTGAACTTCCACCTGTTCGCATACTCCTTGAACGCATAGTCAAAATTTTCCCGCCCAAGCACTGACTCCCGTAGAATATTCAGGGCCACTGCTGGTTTGGCGTAAGCATTACTGCCAAAGTAACGAAGGGATTCCGAGTTTGTCATGATCGGCATTTCATCATCCCGTTTCATATAGCTGGCAATGCTGGGGGGCATTCCTCTCCGTGAAGGATATTTTTCTTCCCACTCCCGTTCTGCGAGGAACTGACAGAAAGTGGTTAATCCCTCATCCATCCATGTCCACTGCCGCTCATCCGAGTTGACAATCATTGGAAACCAGTTGTGCCCCACCTCGTGGATTACAACCGAGATCAGCGCATACTTAGTACGGCGTGAATATGTTCCATCGTCCTCGGGCCGGGGCCCGTTAAAACAGATCATGGGATATTCCATGCCGAACACCGGGCCGTGGACCGAAATCGCTACCGGGTAGGGATAGTCGAAGGTGTGTTTGGAAAAAACCTGCAAGGCGTGGATAACAGAATGCGTGGAATATTTGCTCCAAAGCGGATCTCCTTCATTAGGGAAAAAGGACATCGCCCACACCCGGTCTTCCCGATTCCCTACCTGAGCGTGTGCTGCATCCCAGATAAACTTCCTTGAGGAAGCCCACGCAAAATCCCGGACATTTTCTGCCCGAAATACCCACGTCTTACTCCCTTCGGCTTTACTCTTCTCATTTTCCTTCGCCTCCGCCGGCGTCACGACATAGGTGGGCTCATCATTGCCCTCCGCCTTCTTCAGACGCTCCTGCTGGACTGCGCTAAGCACTTCCCCGGCATTCGCAAGCGTTCCCGTGGCCGCAACGATATGATCAGCCGGGACGGTAAGTGACACCTCATAATCTCCAAACTCGAGGGCAAACTCCCCACGCCCCAGAAACTGTTTATTCTGCCAGCCGTTGATATCGGTAAATGCCGCTATCCGGGGATACCACTGAGCGATCGTATATAGATAGTTGTCATCATCCTTAAAGTATTCGTAGCCGCCTCTTGCCCTGATCGCCTTTGCGTTGACAATATTGTGCTCCCAGTCGATGCCGAAAACCGTGGTAGTATTGGGATTTACGGACACCTCCACCCTCATCATGGTATCGATAATGGAATAGTTGAGAGGCTTCTGGTACTCATCATGAACCGACTGAATTTGGTAGCCCCCTTCGAACTCCTCACGCGATAGCTCGCTGCGAAGAGTCCTGAATCCAATGTCTTCGAAATCAGGAGCCTCCATGGCCTGGTGCCCCAAGGCCTGCTGCTCAAATCGGTTCTGATCAAGTTGAACCCAGAGATAAGTGAGAGCATGGGGCGAATTGTTCGTATAGGTAATGACCTCTGAACCACTGATCCGCTGCTTCTCATCATCGAGGACTACCTGAATTTTGTAATCCGCTCTCTGTTGCCAGTATTCGGGACCGGGAGCACCATTTGCAGCGCGAATCTCATTAGGGTCCGGAAGAACCTCGTCAATTTGACGAAAAGGGTCTTTGGCATAGTGCCCTCCAGGATGAGCTGATCCAATCAGGCTTAGGAAGGCTGCCAGTGCACAGGACAGAAGTAATTTCATCTTCCTGCAGTCATCGACCAGCATGGGTCACTTTGCAACCGCTTTACGGCAGACCTGAATTCCGGCGGGCTGGACTTTGCTAAATTTCAACACTCGGAAACCACCCTATCGATACCGGCATACACATTGTAGTGAGGAGCCCGCAAGAACCCTACGAGAGTCTGGTTGGACTCTCTCGAGAATTCTACCGCGAGAGAAGAAGGTGCAGAAATACCTGCAACCAGAGGCAGACGCCCGGCAAGCGCCTTCTGCATCAGCTCAAAAGAGAGACGACCTGACATCAGTATAAAGTTCTCAGAGAGGTCCTGCCCTTTGAGAAGCGCCCATCCAAGCAGCTTGTCCAAGGCGTTATGACGCCCCACATCCTCTCGCAGGGCCAAAAGACTCCCTTCCTTGCTGAAGATTCCCGAGGCATGTAGTCCTCCCGTTTTCTCGAAAGTTGCTTGGGCGGACCGCAAGAACGATGGAGCCTCAAGCAGGCTTGACTCAGGAAAAGAGGGTCCATCTGGTACGGGTTCATGCAGAGAGGTGATAGCATCGATACTGGCTTTGCCACACAACCCACACGAAGAAGCGCTGAACAGATGCCTGGTAAGCCTGTTAAGATCCACCTCTACTCCATCATCAAGAAACACGAGGGCATGATTTTCCTTCGTCGCAAGATCTACTTTTAAAACCTGATCTCCCCTGCTGATAATCCCCTCTGTCCATAAAAATCCCACAGCGAGTTCTTCGTCGTCCCCGGGGGTCCGCATCAGCACCGCAACAGCATGACCGTTGACAACAAGTTGTAATGGTTCCTCCAGCGCCACCCGGTCAATATCCTCTACTCCTGGCTGCCCAGCACGCACAACTCCCACCTCCTTGTCTCCTCGGTCCCGCACTTCAGAATCCTCGCTTTCCGGAGATGGCTTTGCAAGCACCACTATACCTTCGCGCTAAGCCCTCATGACCAGGCTTGACTGCTCAGTCTGTCCCATACCTTTTTCATCTCGCCCATGGCCACGATACAGTCGTCCCAGACCGAAGGCCACGTAGAGATCCCATAACCACTGGAAACCGGGCCAAGCTCTGGGACAACCCATAAAATATTCTTGGGGCGTGGGCCTTCAAGCCAGCAAGAAAACGCCCTCTCTACAAACGGCAGATAATCATTAAACTCCTGAGTTAACTCTCCCTTTCCATCTGTTACGGGGATTTGACAATGGTGCCCGTTAAAGGGGCGGCAGTGGAGAAGGTTTCCATGCTGTAGCAACTCGGGCCGATCCAGCAATCGCGACTCGAAATCAGCAGGCTGAAGGTGTTTAATAATAGCAGGGTGAGAGTGATCAATATTCATGCGAAGTATTTTTCCAGTCACCTTACGATAGCCGTCCGCAATCGCGTAGGCCTTCTCCGGCGTCTCCGTACAAGTATCTCTGTGAACCTCGAGATGAACATTCGCGCCCTGCCTCTCATCCTCCTCCATGAGAAGACATGTTTTATCAATTGCCTCAGCCTCAGGGGTATCGTGGTCGCATAATTGAACATTGATCGTGGACGATCCACAGGCCAACTGAGCTTCGATGAGATCCCCATACTCTGCCGGATCATTCGCATCGAAAAGACCCGAAAAACCCAATTCGTAACTCCTCAGAAGACCCCGCAGATCCTCACTGGCTCTATCATTCACTCCGTCAAAGCCAGCATCCTTGATCGCCGCCACCTTTTCCTCCAAGGTCCACTCTGCGCGCTCAGAAGGGTGGCCGGTAAGGGTCCAGAGATTGGCCACAAATCGGATCTCGGGAAAATTACACGTCATACAGACAGTAAATCTGGGCCGCGCTCCGATAGCGAACAAATCCTCTTTCTCTCTTCAGTTGTTCACCGCAAGCCTTGAGGTGACTCTGTCCCTGCGCTAGCTTGTGCCATGAGCCTGAGGCTGCAAGAAGCTAGACCCGGGACGAGCTTGATCAGCCTCCTTCTCTTTTTCGGCGTCGGACATACCCTAGACGCGGAAGGCTACCGCAACTTTAATCTCCCGTGCCTCGCTCCGCTGCTTGATCAGGTTGATAGCGAGAAGCCTGCCACCGTAGCCCTCTCCTTTCTGCATGGACCGTGGCGCGGTCCTGCGCCTCGTGACGACCTCGGCGAGGTCAGCTTTCCCATTACGAGTACTTCTCCGAAATCACCTCTAGCGCCAATGGGAAACCAGTAGAGCTTCGAAACGGAACCTTTCCCTTTCTGCATCCTGCACCGCTCCCCCTCGACTTCAGCTCAGCACCTTTTGAGCGGCAGCAGGACGGAACCATCCACAAGAGAGATGTCATGGAAATGCTGCAGGATCTCAACAGTCCCGAGTGGGAAACGGTATCCGATCTCCAGCTTCTCAGGAAAGTTATCTCAGTCTACCGGGAGATCTTCAGGCAAAACCCGATAGCCGGTGAGAACCGAGAGGTAGTAGAGGCTCTTTCCGGCAAGAACCCTTATCGACTCATCTTCATCACTCCTGACCACCCAT
>DIHT01000137.1:0-12419 GCA_002420305.1 Akkermansiaceae bacterium UBA5689
TTATTTCTTACAAATTTTTCTTTTGACATTACGTTTTTACCTCAGTTTTTTTTGTTTCTTCTAACTTTTAATTTCTTGGAGCGGGTAAAGGGAATCGAACCCTTATGGCCAGCTTGGAAGGCTGGGGCTTTACCATTAAGCTATACCCGCTACTTCGGTGAAAATGTAGGGTCCATCTCTTGCTCCGCCAAGGATTTTCTCGGGAAATCAAAAAGAAACTGCCAGCCCTTCAATCCCAAGATTTTACGGGTTTATCGCCGTTTTTACGCTTTTATTGCATGAGAAACAAGATACCGGTCTACTCTTGCCGAGTGGCGGGTGTAGTTCAGTGGTAGAATGCGAGCTTCCCAAGCTTGAGGCGAGGGTTCGATTCCCTTCACCCGCACCACTCCAGGCAGACGCAGGTAAACCCTAAGATTTAAGGGGTTAAAAGGCTCCTTCCCTCGAGTCCTTTATCTCAAAAAGAGACCGTTTATGGGTTTTGATAGAGAAAGACCCGGACCGGCTCACCGATAGGCCAGAAACGAGACATCCGGAGTTCACTCTGCCCCGGGGCCTACGCTCAGGCAGGAAGACCCCGCTAAGACGAAACGCCATTTTCGGTCTATTTCCCTCGAAATTCCGACGCGCCTGCATGCGATGGTGTTCGCCCTCGCCCGGCGGGAACAACGAGAAAGCGATAGCCCGAGACCATGGACGAGCCCCATTCCGTGCATTGAGCAGTCAATTCCTAACGCCTGAGTCAATTTTCCGGGACCTGAGCACAACTCGGTTTCCCTCGTCCTATGCCTGCGCAACCGCATCTGTTCCAAACCCTCGCTCGGAGCCAGTGCCCGAATCAGGACAAAGCCATCGGCGTCCCCTCCCTTGACGAGAAAATTCAGCAACCAGTGCACTCCGTAATTCAGATACACGTAGGCGCTTCCTGCCGGATGCTCTGCGATGAATCGTCGTGCACTGGGTCGAAAGTGCGTGTGACACGCCTCGTCTCCTTCAGCCGCATAAGCTTCCGTTTCCACGATGACCCCGGCGCAACCCTTCCACGCAAGACGACAACCAATTAAATCTCGCGCGCAGTCCTCTGGACTCTGTTGGAAGAATGTCGGATTAAGAGATTCGCCAAACTTCTTCATGGAACCACATGGGGGACGACTTGCCTCTCGTTCGCGCCTTACATTCCGGTAGGGTGATCAATGAACTCTGTCTCGAGACGAAATCTTTCGGACAGTAGATCTGCAACGGCCTTAACTCCTCCTGTTTCTGTCAGGTAGTGCCCTCCATAGATCATGTTCATTCCGAGTTCCTCAGCTTCCGTGTAACTCCAATGAGGACCCTCTCCCGTAAGAAAACTATCGATCCCCGACTCTCGAACCGCAACAACTTCAGATCCAGCTCCTCCGGTGATGATGCCCACTATTCCCGCATCCTCAGAACCTGCAGAACATACATGGGGCTCCTCACCAAGCACGTCACTCACCCGGCTTATCAATTGATTAAACGAGCCCTCGAACCTGCCGCGAATTCCCAAAAGAATCCCCTTCCATTCAAAAAATGGCTTGGGCTCTTCAAGCTCCAGCGCAGAGGCCAGACATGCGTTGTTTCCGATAACAGGGTGAATATCGAGAGGGATGTGCGCACTGTAGACGGCGAGACCAGCATCTACCGCCAACTTAAATTTTTCATAGGTTGCTCCGGTAACCCTGCGACTTCCATTCCAGAACATCCCATGATGTACAATAAGAAGGTTCGCTCCTGAATCCACCGCCTTTCTCACAACGGGAAGGGACGCATCCACGGCAACTGCTACCTGCTCAACCTTTTGGCGCCCCTCCATCTGCAATCCGTTCATGGCGCCCGGATAGTCAGGCACTTCCTTTATCCGCAACTCACTATCGAGAAACGAGACGATGTCATCGAGCATGGCCATCCCCCAATGTCACTCTTCAGTCTCACCTAGCAACTCTTGATCTCACAAAATTCCCTGAATGCCGAGGGCATCGACGAACTCCAATCCAGCCCACCAGTTTCATCAGGTATTGCCAGTCTACTTGCATGCAGGGCGTGACGGGGAAGGTAGAGAAGCTCCTCCAGACCACGGCTCCAGCCGGTCTCGATAAACTCGAGATAGCAATCTTCAGATGGGCCATAGATCTTGTCTCCTACGATAGGATGCCCAAGGCAGCCGAGATGAACTCGTATCTGGTGCGTTCGTCCCGTCTCAGGCATGGCGCGCACAACAGCGAAACTACCATGTGCGTTTTCGAATCGGCGGAGCACCTCAAAGTCTGTTGCCGCATCTCTGCCATCGGGATGAGCAACCTGCTTAATCCAGATTCGGGATTCCCGCACTTCGCCCTGCCGGAGTATCGGCTCGGCCACCCTCTGGCGGTCCCACTCAGGCCACCCGGACACTATCGCAAGGTATTCCTTCTGGACCTCTCTCCGCTCCATCGCTCGCCCAAAACGCCTCGCTGCCTCCCTCGTCCGGGACATTAGAACCAGCCCACTCGTCTCCCGATCAAGACGATTAAGAATACTAAGAGTCGCACAATCCTCGCCTCTGCTGGAGAGCCAGGTCTTCACCTCTCCGAGTAGAGTTGGCTCAGGCCGATCGTTGGTTGGGTGAACGATAAGGGGCGCAGGCTTATTGACTACCAGCCAATCCTTCACAACCTCCACCATGCAGATATCGGTCGATACTGCAATCGGGCCTCTCCTCGCGCTTATCCCGTCGGCAGACACCCTTGCCTCATATCTTAATTGGCAAGGAACCCAATACCCAATAACGCCTTGCCAGAGGCTACGCTCCTCCTACCCTGCGCACATGCCCGCTCCCTCCGCCCATTCGGAAAGAGAATGCACTCTTGCAGGACCCGCTACCCTTGAGGGCACTTCCCTCCACACAGGCAAGAAGGTAACCCTTACCATCAGGCCCGCCCCGGAGGGGCATGGCTTCAAGTTCCGACGGATCGACCTCCCGGACAAGCCACTCATTGACGCCGACGTCGACAAAGTCGAAAAAGTTGAGCGCGCCACCACCCTTGCCTCAGGCTCTGTCCGGGTTCATACCGTTGAACATATTATGTCCGCTCTTACGGGAATGGGAGTTGACAACGCCCTGATTGAGATGGACGCCAATGAGCCGCCCATCGGGGATGGCTCAGCGAAGCCTTTCGTAGAGCTCATTAAACAGGCAGGCCTTGAGGAGCAGGAGGCTCGGCGAAAAACTTGGGAGATTCGCGAGCCCATTCACTTTCAGGACAAAAGCGGATCCCATATTACAATCGTGCCCTATCGAGGATTCCGGGTCTCCGTTACCAATCTCAGCCACATTGGTAAATTCACTCAGTATTTCTCGAGCGAAATCACTCCTGAAATATATGAGAAAGAGGTCTCCCCTGCCCGGACCTTTACCTTCTACGAGGACATAAAGCCATTGCTCGACCAGGGCCTCATCAAGGGTGGATCTCTCGAAAACGCAGTCGTGATTCGGGACGAAGAGATCCTTTCCAAAGAGGCCATGCGCTTTGACAACGAGTTTGCCCGCCACAAAGCGCTCGATCTCGTCGGCGACCTTGCGCTCGCTGGAAAACGGATCACGGGTCATGTCATCGCAGTTGCTCCAGGTCACGGACCCAACACCCAAATGGCAGGCATGCTCAAACGGGAATACCAGAGAATGCGCTCGATGGTCCCGCCCTTCCAACTTCCCGAGAATGAAGCGGTTCTCGATATCAAGGATATCTTCCGAATCCTTCCTCACAGGGCCCCGTTTCTTCTCATTGATCGGGTGATCGATTTCTCCAGCGAGTTAAAATGCACCGCGGTAAAAAATGTTACCTTTAACGAGCCTTTCTTTGAAGGGCACTTCCCCGACCACCCGGTCATGCCCGGGGTCCTTCAACTCGAGGCCATGGCCCAGGCCGCATCGGTTCTTGTCCTGCGCCTCCCTGATAACGAGGGGAAAATCGGCTATTTCATGTCTGCCGACAACGTCAAGTTTCGCCGACCCGTGCTCCCGGGAGACACCCTTTTCATCGAAGCAGAGATTGTGAAAATGAAGCGCAGCGTTGGCCTCGCTGTCTGCCAGTGCCTCGTCAACGGCCAAGTCGTTTCGTCCGCGGAGTTGAAGTTCGCAGTAGTTGATGCCTGAGATGCTCTACAACCGGCACACCGCTCCTCTTCTTTGGATGACCTTCGTTGCGCTGATTGCCAGCCTGCCCAGTTGCCATCTGTTCGTGAAGCCCCCTGAAAAGGCGGCCGCAATCCCTCCCTCTCCCGGCATCAAGTCTGCTGTCTCTACCCCCTCTGTCACTCAAAGATTTATCCCCAGCGTCAGCCGTCTGGAATTCCAGATCGATTCCAGCGGATCCACCGGCACCATAGACCTCGCCCTCGACCACGACTCCCTCGCTCCACGCCGCTCGGTGTGCGAGTGCCCCCTCAAGGGAAGCATCACAGCAACTCTTCAAACCTCAGAATCGGGGGTGCGAACCCTGACACTTGAGAAGGTCGAGCTTGTAACCGCAGGAGAAGGGAAGCTTGAATTCGCATGGTCTCCCATCATTGGCACAGTTAGGATGCTGATTCCCGAAGGACTGCTAAAGATCAGCAACAAATCTCCGGACCCGGTGATGCAACTCGGTGAAGGTGGTGAATTCTCGCACCCCGGCTATACCTTTCAGGTCAACGGAACCGGTCAGGTGGAAACCACAGGGCTGGTCCTGCGACAAAAAATCGGGGACACCGAGACCGACCTTGCCATTGAAGAAACCGAACCGGTAACATTAGCGGGCACGCTCAGGCGGGAGGAAAACAGGTGGCATCTTGACCTACCAGGCACGGTCATGAAGGACAGCTTCGAAATCGACGAGGAGGGCACCACCCTCAATCTCATTTTTACGGGCAACATCGCCTCGCTCGAAAAGTAGCTACGCTATTTTGAATACGAGCCGAAATCTCCCAAAAGCCGGATCGATCAGGAAAGGATTTCCTTCACTACTTTGCCGTGTACGTCGGTCAGTCGCCTCTCTATTCCGTTATGGTAGAAGCTGAGACGCTCATGATCGATGCCTAGCAGATGCAGAATAGTCGCGTAAAAATCGTGCACCGTGACCTTGTCCCCTACAGCCTCATAGCCGAAGTCATCCGTCGCGCCGTAACTGAAGGGAGTTTTCACGCCAGCCCCGGCAAGCCAGGTCGTAAATCCCCGTGGATTATGATCTCTACCGCTAGCCCCTTTTTGGAAGGTCGGCATGCGCCCAAACTCAGAGCAAAAAACCACCAGAGTGTGCTCGAGGAGCCCCCGCTCCTTAAGGTCCTTGAGCAGCGCCGCCGTCGGCTGATCCAGCACAGAGCCATGAACTGAATATTGCTTCTCGAGTGACTTGTGACCGTCCCAGTTACTCACCCCTTCCCCTCCGGTCTGGTAGGCCCCATTGAAAAGCTGAACAAACCGAACTCCTTTCTCAACCAACCTGCGAGCCAGGATACAGTTTCTACCATAAGCGGCACGAAGGTCAGCGACCTTGCTCCCGGCATCGTTCGCTCCATAAGACTTAAGAATGTGGGCAGGCTCTCTGCTTAGGTCTGTCACATCCGGAATACTCATCTGCATCCGAGCGGCAAGCTGATAGCTGGCAATACGAGCCGCCAATTCTGAATCTCCCTCATAGGATCGCAGGTGCCGCCTGTTCTGACGCTCAAGAAAAGCGCGGGTCGCCTCATCAGTCCGTTTTGCCACTCCTCCGGGTATCGCAAGGTTTCCAAGGGGCTTCGATGCATTGAACGCCGTCCCCTGAAAGGCCGCCGGGAGAAATCCGGGGCCCCAGCAGTTCACGCTCGACTGGGGTGTGCCACGGACATCGGGAATCGCGACGTATGCGGGCAAATCTTCCGTTTCGCTTCCCAGGGCATAAGTGGTCCATGCCCCCGCACTCGGAAACCCATCGAGCGTGAAACCCGTACACATATAATTCTCTCCTGGTCCATGAGTATTGGTTTTTCCAACCATGGAGTGAATAAAGCTCATTTCATCCGCCAGCTCTCCCAGCTTCGGCAGGAGATCGGAAATCATCTTCCCCGATTGGCCCCGTGGTCTGAAGCGCCACGGGCTCCGGGTAAGGTTTCCTTGCTGCCCTTGGAAGGTGATCAAATTCTCTCCTCCAGGCATCGGTGTCCCATGTTTCCTGATCAGCTCTGGCTTGTAATCAAACGTATCGACCTGACTGATGGCCCCCGAACAGAAAATCATCAGCACTTGCTTGGCTCGCGGTTGAAAATGCGGATCACGAGCCGCATGGGGACGGCCTGAGTTAATATCCGGACGGACAGGCACTTTGCCCGGCGCGCTCTCCCTCTGAGCTCCCAGCAGCCCATCCCGGCTTAACAGAGACGCAAGCGCAACACTTCCGAGCCCACTTGCAGTGTGGGAGAGAAAATTACGACGATCGAGGAATTCAGCGGTGTTGATCATTGCGGGAGTTAAAGTTCGAAGCCGGAATTCGTTAGAAGACAAACAGGAACTCATTCGTATTTAACATCGCTCGACAGAAGGAAATCATTCCATGCTCCTCGACGAATTTCACAGCGTCTGAAATTTCTTCCTCAGTCGCAGGTCGCCCGTAAAGAATTCCATACGCCTTTTTGATTCCCTCTCTGCCACGGCCAATGCGCTGAGCCATGCGGCCAGCTTGCTGCATGGTGAATTTGCTATTCAGAAGATTGAGAGCCTGCAACGGCGTTGTGGAACGACTCCTCTTCGGGATGACCTGGTTACCATCGGGACAGTCAAAGGCCCCGAAGACCAGATCCTGCTCCTGACGAATCTTGAACATATAGATCATGCGGCGCCATTCGGATGGCCCAACATCCTCCTTCGGGTGATAGTGCACCACGTTTTCCCGCTCGACCTCCAACAGGTAAAACCCCGGTCCGCCCATCCTTCTATCAATGGTCCCTGCAGCCACCAGAATTCCATCCCGAATAGCTTCAGCTTCAAGCCGCCGGGGTGGGAAACGCCATAAAAGACGACTCTCCGCATCAACGACTTCTGCCTCTTTGTTCGGGAAACTGGACTGCTGAAAGGCTTCTGAATTTAACAGAATACGCATCATTCCCTTTACGGACCAGCCTCCCTCGACAAACGCAGTCGCCATCCAATCCAACAGCCCGGGATGAGAGGGCTCGGTCCCGTTCGACCCAAAATCACTGGGAGTATCCACCAATCCGGTTCCAAAGACGAACTGCCAGAGACGATTCACTGCCACTCTCGCAGTGAGAGGGTTTTCCGCACTGGCAATCCAGTTCGCCAGTGCCTTTCTTCGCTCTCCCTCAGGACTACTGGCTTCCAGATCGAGAGGAGAGATAGCTGGGATCGCATCCGGAGCAACTTCCTCACGGACCGCGAGCGGATCACCCCGGTAAAGGCGATGAGTTGGGCCAGGTTGGGAGAAATTTGCAACCCATGCCTTCCGAGCAGGAGACAGCTCGGCCAACCTGCGTTGAGCCTGCGCGATCTCCAACATCAGAACCTGTCCTCGTGCCGCAGCCTCGAGAGGAAGCAGTCGGAGAAGGGCATCCCGGTCAATATCCGCGCCTGGGCTTTGCCTGCGGCCCCTGTGACTGGAAACTTCGGACCAATCCTTACCGTCGACGGACAACTCGATAGTGTATTTTACAGGAACCCGATCCTTGAAAAGCCCCTTTCTGTCTCGCGCCCACTCGATACGGCTGATCGTCTCGCTCTTACCAAACTCCAACTGGACCCACCCTGTCCCTTTCGTATTCGAGATCCAACTCCGTGAATTCCCGTCATACCCATCATTGATGTGCTCGAGCTTGTGGATGTCATAGCCGGGGAGTGTTCCCGAGGCAGAGGGCTTTCCTCCCCGGCCCACATTCGCCTCCTCCGGAGAAAATACAGCGAGCTCATCGATGCAGGGCTCTCCGCCGTTAGTCTGGAGAATCGTAAACCGGACGAAGCGCGCCTCCGTCGGCTTGAAGCGATCGACGTTGCCCTCCGCCTTGATCGCCGGGCGACTGCCATCATTATGGCGACTCGCTGAGATCGCCCTGCCCCTCGAGAGCAAGCCCTCCAGCTCTAGCTCCATTCCCTTAACTCGTTTCCGTAGATCCGATATTTCTTGCTGCTCGCGGGAATCTTTCCTCTCAGGCAATTCCCGCTCCCCAAACTTTACCCCGGCAAAGACGGCCTGCATGGCATAATAATCCTTCTGCCTGATGGGATCGAACTTATGATTATGACAGCGGGCACACCCAATAGTCATTCCGAGAAAAGCGGTCCCCGTGGTATTGATCATGTCGGCAAGCTCATCCTGCCTCTGCATCAATGTCAGCGCCTTGTCCGGGCTCTTCACAACATCATGCGGACCAGCAACGAGGAATCCTGTCGCCACCGTTTTTCCCATCATGTCGCCCGCGAGGTGCTCCTTGACGAACTGATCATAGCCCTTGTCCTCGTTGAACGATTCAATCACGTAGTCACGGAAATGATATGCCGTCAGTCTTTCCCTGTTTGTCTCAAAACCGTTTGTCTCCGCAAAACGAACGATATCGAGCCAGTGCCGGGCCATCCGCTCCCCATAATGAGGGCTGGCCAGCACTCTCTCGATAAGATCCGGCCACGCCCGGGGAGACTCATCTTCAACGAAGGCCTCCACCTCCTCCAACGATGGGGGTAGGCCTAAGGCCACAAGGTATAACCTCCGGATCAGAATACGCCGATCCGCACGAGCCGAAAACTGAAGCCCCTTTTTCCTGAGAGCGTCCCCAAGGTAGGCGTCGACGCCATCGCGCCTGTGCTCACCAGTCACTGCTTGAAACGACCAGTGGTCTGTTTTCAGGAAACTCTCCCCTGCGGACTCTGGTAGTTTTGCTCCCGCATCAATCCATGATCCAATTATTTCGATTTCATCCCGAGAAAGAGCATCTTTCTCCCGGGGCGGCATAGCCTCATCCGGATCCTGCCTGCTGATCACCTTGTAGAGGAAACTCTTCTCTCTCTTACCGACCACGAAAAGGGGCTCTCCGGAATCGCCGCCCCGCAGGATTGCCCCCGGGCTATCGAGCCGGAGCCCTCCTTTTTCCTTGGACGAACCGTGACAACTGAAGCAATTACTCTCTAGAATGGGCCGAATATCCTCTCCGAAATCGACCACCTGTTCCCCGGCGCATGGATCTGCAGCCAAAAACAGGAAAACGAGGCTTCCGAGAAGATTTTCCACCCTCCACATGACACCTGCACATAGCCTTTCCCGTCCTCAACCACAACCTCGCGAGTTGTCACTCCTATGAACTACGATGGAGAACGGCTACATGATTTAGTGCACTAAAATCAAATTACGCCTAGCCAAGAGGAATTCTCGGTTGAAAATTCAAGCAAGGTCTCATGAGCGTCAGAACAATCTACCCCGTCCTCGCAGCCGCGGCAGGGCTCCTCCAGGCGGCCGGTGGTCAGCCACAAGTTGAATTCAACAGGGATATACGGCCCATCCTTGCCGAAAACTGCTTCGCTTGCCACGGCCCTGACCCCGGAACCCGGGAAGCCGACATGCGCCTTGATACTGAGAGCGGGTTTTTTACCGGTGTAAAGGAAGCCCCCCCGGTAGTCGTCCGAGGAAATCCCGATGAGAGCGAACTCTACCTTCGTCTTATCACGGACGATGTGGACGAAATCATGCCTCCGCCGGATAGCCACAAGAAGCTCGAACCGGGACAGATTTCACTGATCAAAAAATGGATCACTGAAGGCGCGCCCTGGCAGGCGCATTGGTCTCTCCGCGCTCCGACGAAACCCGAAGTTCCAGAAACAAAATCAGACATCTGGCCGCGGACTCCCATTGACAACTTTATCCTCTCAAAGCTTGAAGAGCAAAATCTTACCCCGGCTTCGGATGCCGACCCTCACACCCTCGCAAGAAGGCTCTCCCTAGATCTAACTGGCCTACCCCCTGACCCGGCTCTTACAGCAGATTTCATCACCACCCCCAGCGAGGAGTCCTATGACAAACTCGTCGAGACCCTCCTCGCCTCACCGCATTATGGAGAGCATCGCGCTCGCTATTGGCTGGACGCTGCTCGCTATGGAGACACTCACGGCCTCCACTTTGACAACTACCGGGAGATGCATCCTTATCGCGACTGGGTAATACGTGCGTTTAACCAGAATATTCCCTATGATGACTTTACGGTCTGGCAGCTTGCTGGAGATCTTCTCCCTGAGCCCACCCTGGACCAGCTCATCGCCACGGGATTCCAGCGATGCAATATCACCACCAATGAAGGCGGGACGATCGCGGAAGAAAATCTGGCCAACTACGCTGCCGACCGTGTCCAGACCTTCGGGTGGGTATACCTTGGCCTGACTACCAATTGCGCCCAGTGCCACGATCATAAGTTCGATCCCTTTACCACCAAGGACTACTACGCCATGGCAGCGTTTTTCCGTAATACAACGCAGGGTGCAATGGATGGCAACGCCTCGGACGGACGCGGACCAGTCATCAAAGTTCCCTTCAATCAGGACCGTGAGAAACGAGACCTTCTCGACAAACAGGCGTCAGACACCCAAAGCCTGATCGAGGCCCGCCGAACAGAGGCAAAGCCCGCTTTCGAAAAGTGGGCTGCCAGTGCGAACTCAGACCAGCTTGCTGAGGCTCAGCCTCAAGAGGGTCTCGTTCTTCATGTTCCACTCAACGAGGGACTGGGAGACAAGGTGAAGGCCTCTGTCGGGGGAGAGACCCGGACGTTCAAATCCAAGGGCTTCCTAACCTGGGATCCCAAGGGTAAGATTGGTCCGGCCCCTCGCATTAAGCGTGGGCGCACCTTCGACCTGGGTGACCTCGCCGGCTTTAAATCAGAACAACCATTCAGCTATGGCGCGTGGATCCGGTCTCCCCAGCGCCTGAATGGCTCTGTATTTGCACGCATGGACGATGCCCGGAAGTTCCGCGGCTGGGACCTTTGGCAGCAAGGGGGCCAATTCGGAGCTCATCTTGTCGAGAGCTGGCCCGATAACGCCATAAAGGTGGTCACCGAGAAAAAGGTGCTCCAATCAGCGAAGTGGAATCACATTTTCGTCACCTACGATGGAAGTGGAAAAGCAGAGGGAGTCCGTCTCTACTATAATGGTGCCGAGCAGGCTAAAAAAATCGAGACCAATACCCTTAAGGCCAAAGCGGATATTACGAACGACATACCGTTGCAGATCGGCCAGCGGAGCAAAGGTGCCTACTTCGAAGATGGCTTCCTCCAGGATATGCGAATCTATTCAAGGGTTCTCTCGAGCGGAGAAATCATGGCTCTGGCCGACTCCGGTCCACTGCTCGCTATTCTTGCCACCTCCCCACAGGATCGCAGTCTCGAGCAGAACAAGGTTCTCTTCGAAAATTTTCTTCATACACGGGACAAGCAGTTCGCCACTCTCAACGATACCCTCACAAAACTGAGATCCCAACGGGAGGCGCTGAACGGCAAGGCCGCAATCACCCACGTTCAGAAGGAGAAACCCGGCATGGCGATGGCCCACATTCTGATGCGGGGCCAATACGAGAAAAAAGGGGAGCAAGTGACGGCTAACACACCTTCCGCGCTCCCCCCCCTTCCGCAGGACGCGCCCCGCAACAGACTGGGCTTGGCTCGCTGGGTGGTGGATCCTGGGAATCCGCTCACAGCTCGTGTCACCGTCAACCGGCTCTGGCAGGAAATATTCGGGCAGGGTATCGTGGTAACCTCAGAGGATTTCGGAATCATGGGAATGCCTCCAACCCACCCTGAGCTCCTTGATTGGCTCGCTGTGGAGTTCCGGGATTCCGGCTGGGATCTGAAAAAACTCATCAAGCTCTTTGTCACCTCCCGCACCTACAGACAGGCCGCCATCACTACCACAGAAAAGCTTACCAAGGATGAGGACAACCGCTTTTTGAGCCGTGGCCCACGCTTCAGAATGGACGCTGAAATGGTCCGCGACTATGCCCTCGCCGCCAGCGGCCTGCTCTCCTCATCCACTGGAGGCCCCGGAGTTCGCCCCTACCAGCCAAGCGACATATGGAATGTCGTCGGCCTTCCGGGAGGAAATACCCGCAACTACAAGCAGGACACCGGGGAGAAGCTTTACCGGCGGACCCTTTACAGCTTCTGGAAGCGCATGGCCCACCCACCGAACATGGAGGCCTTCAATGCTCCTAGCCGGGAAGTGTGCACTGTCCGCCGTGAACGCACTAACACCCCGCTGCAAGCGCTGGTAACAATGAACGATCCTCAGTTCGTGGAAGCTGCCCGCACCCTCGCTCAGGGCGCACTACAGAGCGCGGAAGGAGCAGACTCTGTTGCGCTCGAGTATGTCGCCGCCCGCGTGCTATGCAGACCCCTGAAACCTCAGGAAATCGCTATTCTCAAAG
>DIHT01000137.1:12804-26995 GCA_002420305.1 Akkermansiaceae bacterium UBA5689
CTTTTGAAGGTCGGAGAAAGCAAAGCAGATCCAACCCTCGACCCACGACAGCTTGCCGCGTGGACGATGCTCTGTAATCAGGTCCTCAATCTTGACGAAGTGCTGACCAAATAAGGCGCCTCCTTTTTAACTAACGCGAATCCAGACCGCCTCAAAACCAAACAGGAATTTACCATGAATCTTTTTCAGGAATATCTTCAGGCTCAATCTCGTCGTTACTTTCTCTCCCAGGGAAAAAACGTCCTTGGCGGTGCTGCGCTCGCAGGCCTTCTTGGGCGCTCCATGGGCGCGGAAACGGACGGCCCCGGAGCGGTAAAGACCCACTTTGCTCCAAAGGCAAAAAGGGTGATCTACCTTCACATGGTAGGTGGACCAGCCCAGATGGATCTGTTCGACTACAAGCCGGCACTCGGAAAATGGTATGACAAGGATCTTCCCGATAGCGTCCGGAAGGGTCAGCGACTGACCACTATGACAAGTGGACAGAAGCGGTTCCCAATTGCCCCTTCCAAATACCAATTCGCCCAGAAGGGCCAATGCGGAATGTGGATGAATGACGAGCTCCTGCCTAATCTTCACCAGTGCGCCGATGACATCTGCTGGATGCGCAGCCTTCACACCGAGGCGATAAACCACGAGCCTGCCATTGCTGCAATGCAGACCGGCAATCAGATCACTGGCCGGCCCTGCCTCGGCGCGTGGGCGTCATACGGCCTTGGGTCAACAAATGAAAATCTTCCTGCCTTCGTCGTGATGGTCGCTACCCCGAGCAATCGCGAACAGGAGCAGGCAATCTCCTCACGCCTCTGGTCAAGCGGCTACCTTTCCGGGGAACACGCTGGGGTTTCCTTCCGGAGCAAGGGTGATCCCATTCTTTATATCAACAATCCTGCAGGAGTCCCGGATGCCATTCGCCAACGCACCATCAAGGGCATCAATGAAATGAACGAGCTAACCTACAAGGAGCTTGGAGATCCAGAAACCTTCACCCGCATCAAGCAGTATGAGATGGCCGCACGCATGCAGGCCAGCATGCCTGAGCTCACTGATCTGAGCAAGGAGCCTGAACATACTTTCGAGCTTTATGGTGAAGAGGCTCGAAAGCCAGGGAGCTTCGCGAACGTGGCCTTGATGGCCAGAAGACTGGCGGAGAGAGATGTTCGTTTCATTCAGGTCTACCACAATAACTGGGATCACCATGGCAATGTAAACGGGCGGATGCCCTCTCAATGCCGGGATGTTGATCGCCCATGCTACGCCCTCATTAACGATCTGAAAGAGAGGGGGATGTTCGACGACACCTTGATCATCTGGGGCGGAGAGTTTGGCAGGACCATTTACAGTCAGGGCGGTCTCAGCAAGACGAACTATGGGCGCGATCACCATCCACGATGCTTCACAATGTGGATGGCCGGAGGGGGCACCAAGGGAGGATCCATCTATGGTGAAACCGATGACTTTAGCTACAACATCACGAAAGACCCACTCCACATCCGCGACTTCCACGCCACTATTCTTCATCTTCTCGGCTACGACCACGAAAGGTTCACAGTGAAATACCAGGGCCTCAACCAACGCCTCACAGGCGTCGAGCAGGCAAAAGTCGTCAAAGAACTGCTGGCCTAGCGAACCTCCTCAGCGACTTTTACCTGGGCTGCGTGGAGCGACCTTTCGGGCAGGCTCCAGCTCCGCAGGCTCAAGTTCAGCCAGCTCCAATGGCTCCGAGGGCTCTAGCTTGGCAGGCACAATCGGCGCCGAGGACTCCAGCTCCGCGAGATAAAGCCGGGCTTCAGCTTCCTCACGGGCTACGACCGGGTCCTTTCCCTGCTCAACCGCATACCGTTGTAACTCCGCTACTTTCCTATCCGCACTGGCCTCCGCCACCAATGAACGGTGGGCCTCGTCTCCCGTCCATAGGAATCTGTCCTTCCACTCCTCTCCAAGGGTATCATGACGTAACCGTGCACTCCCCGAGAGGTGCCTGATTTCCAGACCGACATCGGTGACCCGGCGGATTACAACTTCGCGATAGACTTTACCGTTCAGAAGACGAAGTTCCTGATGCTTTTCGCCCTCTGCGGTCAGACGAACCCACTGTAGATATTGCTCCCGGTAGTCGGCAACTCCCTGCGAGAGGATCCGGATTTCGCGCTCGAGGAGGGCGAGATGCTCCCGGCTCAGCTTTTGTGCAACAGTATCAGCCTCGAGCTGCTTGAGACCTGCCCGTAACTCTTCGAAACGGACCTCCGCCCCATCGACCGGAGCAAGTGACTCAAAGTGCACCGCAAGAGCCTCACCCAGAGCTGCCTGACATTCCAGCTCCGGCTGTGCCTCTCCGGGATCAGCATGCAAATCACCGAGGGTAAGGACAAGAACCTGCAGTAGGAGCACAGTTCGACTGACCTTTCCCATCTTCATGAGCCTCATAATAAATGGAGACCCCTCCGAGGGCAAGGAGACCTGTATGCCAATCCGAAAAGAGCCTCACCCAAGCAGGTAGACTCCTATTCAGAAAGACTACCATTCCTCCTTCCGGCGCTCCGAGCCTGAAAAAACCTCTACTACAGTTCCTCCAGGACCTTCTCAATCCGTTTTTCACTCACTCGCATCTCCCTCGGCTGACTTGGTGCAAACTGCGCAAGGCGAAGTTCCTCCAACATCCATCCAACCTCCCACAGCCGAACCGCCTCGGGACATTCCGTCCAACGCGCAATCCATCGCTCCCAGAGAGGCAGAACCCGATTTCGCTTCTCCTCATCTCGAACCAGGGGCTGGCTCTCTAGACGGGATAAACGCTCCTCGATTCCATGAAAATAGCGGTAGTAGCGCGATAATCGGGTAAACCCAGCCTTCCAAACAAAACCTTCTCTCCACAGCCACGAGATCTCTTCATCAAGATCCAGAACCACCTCTCCTAGATGTCGATCCTGGCGATGGGCCTCCATCCACTCCGATACCCTGTGGTAGCTTTCAACAGCCTGCTCCAGCCCATTGCAAAGCCGTTGAGCGGCATCAAAAAGGCGCTCTTTCGCTGCGAGAGATGATTTCAAAAAATCTTCACCCGAGCGGGGCATCTTTCCAAGCGCTCCGTCCGCAGCACACCGGATCAGCGCCTCCACCAGTCCCCCTTCCGGAAACAACGAAGCCGCATGAAGGCGGAAAGCAGGACCAAGAGGAAGCTTGCGTCTGACAAAGTCGACATGTTCGCATTGCTCCAAAAGAAATAGTCGTACGCACCCAGCTCGATGACTTTCCTCTGCCTCCTCTCTCTCTATGAACGCCCGCATACCGACAGAGGTCCCCTCGTCAACCAGCGCCGGATACACAGGGTCTGGACTCCATGCGCCTTCAGACAAGTGAGAAACATCCTCTAACGGGACCTCTCCAAAACTCCAGATTTCTCCTCCAGTCATCTCCCATTGTAAGTTGGCCGCTTCTTCTTTTCTGCCCCGCAGTATGGCAGCCAAGCTATCCCTGATAGGGCCCACATCCTCGCCGAGGCCTAATTCTTCTCCCTCGTCACCATACACCCTGATCTTTGGTCGTAATTGCGCCGGCAACCGCTCCGAGTTGAAATCCTCCTCCTTAATTTCATGGCCAGAGCGCTCGGAAAGAAACTCTGCCAGTGCGGCACACAGATGACATTGGGGCTCCCAACCCTGCCACAGCGCAAGAAACTCTGCCAGCGCATCGGCAATGGGAAAGCATGCCTGTCTCTGCCACTTCGATAGCGATCGCATCAGTAAGTCCACCCGCTCCTCAAATATTCCGGGCACACCCCAGCTGACAAGGTAGCCGGGGAAGGCCGACAACTCATCAATTCCAATCTCAAAAGTGACCCCATCGTCAGGAGCTTCCAGCGCGCTGCGGTAAATCACCCGGTAGGAGTTCCCTTCACACTCCACCGCGTCGGGAAAAAGGCGTAACTCTTCTGCAATCTCCTCCCATACCACGTCGGAGAGCCTAATCATCAATCGCTCCTCGTTTCGATCGACGAGGCGCCACTGATGAAATCCTTTGGCGGTTGAAACTTCGACTGGAATGCGCTCAAAGAAAAAATCGAAAGCCCCTTCATCTGACCAGAGCCCTCCCACCCGCCGCAGCTTGTGTTCTGCTCGTTCCACCTCTGCCCGGACCAACGCGAGCTGGTCTTTATATCGGCATTGAGCATGGATCCCGTCCCCTAGAATGGCATCACGCACAAAGACCTCATGCGCCGATTTCGGGTCAACCCGTCCAAAGTGGACTCTCCGCTCGGGGATAAGAGTGAGACCACCACATTGAACAGTTTCTACCCCATAGACAGCCCCCTGCTGCTCGTCCCACGCGGGAGAGTGATAACGGCTCCTGCACAATTGAGGCGCAACCTCCTCTACCCATTCGGGAAGGATTGCCGCCACCTTACGAGCCCAGAGCCTTGAGGTCTCTACAAGATCAAAGCCCAACACCCATTCAGGCCGTTTCTTTCCGAAAAGACCAGACCCCGGAAAGACCGCAAAATCACGGTTACCCGTCCCATGGTATGCACGCTTTTCCTTATCCCAGAAGCCGATCTGGCGAGGCATGCCTGCAAGAATGGACTTATGAATCTCCGTGAAATCCCCCCACTCCCGCCGTTCCTCCGGAAGAGGCTTCGGGCCTTTTCCATACTGCTCTTTCACCAGTCGCCCGAGCTCTCTGGCCACCTGATCCCATTCCATGATCCGGCGCATGCTGAAGAATTTTCTCTCGCAAAAACGACGCAACTGATTGCGGTGCCAGCGCCTGTGGTCTTTTCGAAACTCACGCAGTGCATGCCAGATATTGAGCAAGCTCACAAAATCTGATTCAGGGTCCTCGAAGGCTGCATGCATTTCATCTGCCTTACTCTCCTTCTCCGGAGGTCGCTCGCGGACATCCATGACACTGAGCCCTGCAACAACAATAAGAACCTCTCCCAGAACCTTTCGCTCACGCGCTTCCAGTAACATTCGTCCCAGCCGGGGATCCAAGGGCAGGCGCGCCAGCTGCTTTCCGACCTCGGTAAGCTCCCCCTGCCGGGATTCCAGTGCGCCCACCTCCTCAAGAGTCCGGAAACCCTCACTGATAGCACGCGGAGAAGGGGGATCCAGAAAGGGGAATTCCCTGACATCCCCCAGCCTCAACGACTTCATCCGCAACACCACCCCGGCAAGAGAGGACCTCCGGATTTCGGGATCGGTAAACTCGGGAGCCTGCTCAAGGTCAAATTCGTCATACAACCGCAGACATACTCCCTCCCTGACCCTTCCACACCTTCCCCGCCTCTGACGTGCACTCGCCTGCGAGATCTGCTCAACCTGTAATCGCTGCACCTGGCGGCCGGGATTGAAACGACTGATTCGTGCGAGGCCGCTATCGATGACATAAACGATCCCCGGGATCGTCAGGGAGGTTTCCGCTACATTAGTTGCAAGAACGATCCGCCTTCTCTCACTGGACTGAAAGACCTGCTGTTGTTGAGCGAGGCTTAACCGCGCATATACAGGCAGTATCTCTGTATCTGGCAGGAATCGCCCTTCCAGCAACTTGGCACATTCACGAATTTCCCGCTCTCCGGGAAGAAAGACCAGAACGTCTCCCCGGTCATCGACTTGGGAAATCCAATCCACTGCACGAGCAACATGATGACGAAGTTCCTCCTCTTGCTCACCCGGGAGAAAATGGTCTTCCACGGGATAAGTTCGCCCCTCAACCTCTACTACTGGCGCGTTGCGGTAAAACTCCGAGAATCGTCCTGCATCCAGAGTCGCCGAACTGATTACCAGCCGGAGGTCCTTCCTTCTCTCCAGCACTCCATGGAAGTATCCCAGCAGGAAATCGATGTTGAGGGAACGCTCATGAGCCTCATCAATAATCAGGGTGTCATATTGTCGAAGCAGGCGATCCCTCTGCGTTTCAGCGAGAAGGATTCCATCCGTCATGAACTTGATCTCTGTCTGCTCACTGACTTTCTCCGCAAAACGAACCTGGTAACCAACAAGCCCTCCCTCTCTTTCTCTCATCTCCTCCGCAACCCTGCGTGCAACACTGGTGGCGGCAAGTCGACGGGGCTGGGTGCAACCAATCCGACCCGCCCGTTTTCCCGGATAACCCTTCGCAGACTCCCGAATCAGCTCGAGAGCCATTTTGGGAAGCTGGGTTGTCTTGCCGCTTCCAGTCTCCCCGACAACAACCACAACCCGACTCGAGCGCATCGCCTCAAGAATCTTCTCCCTCTTTCGGGAAACTGGAAGGTCTGGATAATCCCAATCCGGCACGCTTCTGGGTCGCTCGCCTGCTCCACTGCGTCAAGCCCGGGAATACCAGAAATTTTCTCCTGAGCCTCTAGTGAGCCTGGTTCCCTCCTCCAGCCAAGGGGCGATGATCACGAAAAATCATCGAGAACGTCCTTCTCGACGTAACTGTTCAAGACGGATTTGATCAGAGCCTGACCGCTTTCCTGTTCATCATGAAAGACATGGTCTGCCCCCTCCTCACGCAAGCGATCTGCCTCCTCCGTGAACTTCGCACGCGCATATACGAGAATCTCGGGATTCCGCTGTCGCGCGAGTCGCATTCCCGCGATCGCGGCATCTACATCGGGAAAGGTGAACGCAATACCTCGAGCCCTTTCAACGCCAGCCATCTCAAGGGATTCCGGATGCCGCGCATCCGCAAAGAGGCCCAACACACCCTTTCCCGCCATCTCATGAACGGTATCAGCATTAAGTTCGAGGATGAGTGCTCCTATATTACATTTCGCCAGTGCCTGCTGCAGAACCCTGCCCACCGGTCCGTAACCACACACAATCACATGCCCGCTCAGCGCTTCCCGTTCACCCTCTGGTGTGAGCTCTAAGGGTAGGTCTGCCTTCCCCTCGAACCACCCACGCCGCTCAAGGACCGGAGCCATTCTCTCGACAAAACGCATGATCCCTGGAACCAGCCCCATTCCAATTGCGGTGGAAACCAGAAGAACCTGCTCCACTTCAGGCCAGGCATTGAACACCCCGAAATCTGCGACCCTCTCAAAAAGAACCAGGGAAAACTCTCCTGTGCTGGCTAGCGCGCCAGCAGCGAGAAGACAGGGTCGCAATCCCACCCCCAGCCTTTTGGCAGCGAGAAATCCCGCTCCAAATTTAATGATCAAGATCATCAGGGTCGCGCTGGAGATCAGTGCCCAGCTAGAAGCTACCTCTCCGAGGTCGATCAGGAGGCCAATGGACACAAAGAAGATGGTAAGGAACAGGTCTCTGAATGGTAGGATATCCGCGAGTACCCGGTGACTGTAAATCGACTCGCTCACCACCAACCCCGCAGCAAAAGCACCCAGGGCCGCACTCAGGTTGAGTTGAACCGCTCCAAATGCAACGGCTGCGCAGAGCCCTACCACAGTGACCGTAAAAAGCTCGCGGCTCCGCGTGCGCGCCACAGCATGCAGAATCTGTGGAATTCCATGCCGACTCAGAAACCAGCAGGCACACAGGAACAGAACGCCTTTCAAGACTGCCACCACTATTCCAACAGCCATCTCACCGTCGCCCTGCCCGAGCAGGGGGGGCAATATGATCATGAAGAAGATCACGAGAATATCCTGAAAAATCGCCACTCCGAGGGCCACCCGTGCAGCAGGGCTGTCCGCCATACCTAGATCGTGGAAGGCCTTAATGCTGACAGCAGTACTGGAGAGCGCGATCGCTACCGCCAGGGCAATCGCTACCGGCAACGGAAATCCGAAGAGCACACACGCCCCTCCTGCTGCTATCCCGACGAGACCTACCTGAAGGCCTCCACCCAAAAGCGCAACGCGACGCAGGTGCTTGATTTCCTTGAACGAAAACTCGAGACCCAGAGTAAACAGGAGCAAAATCACGCCCAGGTCAGCTAACCGGTCGAGATCACCGGAGTCCGCTCCAACCCAGTCAAGCAGCCCGCTATTGGCAAGAAGCACGCCGCATAGGAAATAGCCGACAAGAAGGGACTGACGAAAACGCTGGAGCACCAGCGATACGAGGACCACCCCCACCAGAACGAGCGTCAGCAATCCAAACAGAGGCGATATTTCGCCAGCACTTGCCAGCGGTATGGCTCGACAATTGAGCACACCCGACTGTGAACTGCCTGAGGGATCTCCTCAATCCCAAAGCGTGGAGGAAATCCCACACGTCCTCCGGATAGTCGCTGCCCACCGGTGGGCCTGAGGGATTTGCCTGCGCGGGCTCTTACTTCTCTCCCAATGCCCCCACGATGACGCTCACGTTGTGACGGAACATCTCCTCAATAGAGCTTCCCCCATCTGCAATGAGAGGCTCTCCCACCACGACACCTGCTCCTTCAGCTACCGTCCTGAGAATTTTGGGATTTGAGCGCTGCTCTGGAAAAAGAGCACGGACATTTTCTTTCCGGATTGCAGATACCACTTCCGCCAGAAACTTGGGAGAGTCGACTCGTTCCCGGTTAAGGCCTTGGACTGCCAGCATCTTCCACCCGTGCTCGTTGCAGAAATAGCCAAACGCAGCATGAGCGGTAGCCAGAGTGCGGGACTTCACAGGCACCTTTGCCAATTCCGTAGTGGCCCAACGCTGGAGGCTTGCCAACTCTCTCCTAACCTTAGCGGCCCTCTTCTGGTAGAATGCCGCATTTTGTCCGTCAACTGCGGATAGCTCCTTGCGCACACGGGTGACAGCCCGTCGCCAGCAATCGATCGAATGCCACCAGTGAGGATCAATCTCTTCATGAACGTGGGCGTGGCCATCATGATCACAAAGAACCTCGGCCTTCAGAGTGGGCAGGGTCTTGCCCACCTCTACGACTTTTGCAACGCCAGCCGCATCCCGCAATTTCGGCAAATAAGGCTCCAACCCCTTCCCGCAGGCAAAATACACTTTGGCTCCCTGCGCCCGTCGAAGCTCCTTCGCACCCGGCTGAAATTGATGAGGATCACCCCCCTCTCCCATCAAATCCACTACCTCGACCCTGTCGCCACCAACCTTCTCGACGAGGTCCCCAAGAAGGGGATGGAGGACTGCGACCTTGATTTGAGCCCCCCCAAGAGAACTCGTGAGCAGAAGCAGAAGGAATTGGAAGCGAAGGCTCAACATATCCACGAAATGGCCCAGCCCCGCACAAAGCGCAAGTAATTTGCATTAATTTCGGAGTCGCAACTTTGGAAATACTGGCCTTTCCTTTGGTAAGACTCGCCTTCCCACCGCTGGGCATTCACCTGACCTTCTGCATTTCACACCTCGTTACCGTGATTCATTCCACCGCAGTCGTCTCCCCCAAGGCCGAAATCGGGAATGACGTAGAAATCGGACCGTATTGCGTCGTTGGTGACGAGGTCCAGATCGGCGCTCGGAGCCGCCTTCACTCTCACCTCGTCCTCGAGGGCCCTGTCACCATTGGCGAAGACAACGAGTTCTATCCCTTCTCTTCCATTGGGGCGCGGAGCCAGGATCTTAAATACAGCGGGGAGCCTACTTACGCGCAGATCGGTGACCGTAATACCTTTCGAGAGTTCGTCACGGTTCACCGCGGCACCTCCCCGGAGTCCCCCACCCGTATCGGATCGGATAACAACTTCCTAGCCTACACCCATGTCGCACACGATGCGATTGTGGGAGATCACTGCATTCTCTCTAATGCCGCCACTCTGGCAGGTCACGTGACTGTTGAGGACCACGTCATTCTCTCCGGGATGGCCGGTGTCCATCAGTTCTGCCGGGTGGGTGCCCACTCCATGATCGGAGGTTGCACCAAAATCGTACAGGATGTTCCCCCTTTCACCATCGCAGATGGAAACCCCGCCCAGATTCGTGGCCTCAACCTGGTCGGACTGCAGCGCCGCGGCTTTGCTCCGGAAGATATCCGGGCACTCAAAACCGCCTATAAGACGCTCTTTCTTAAGAAAGGACTCAATCTCACCGCTCAGATCGAAACCCTCGATAAGCTGGACTCTACCAGCAACGAAAAGGTCCGGCAGCTCTTAGACTTTCTCCGCTCTTCCGAGAGAGGAATCGTCCGGTAGGCATTCGGAAACCCGTGGCCTGTGCCTCGCTCCATCACTTCTTTTCGTAAAGTTCTTTCCATTCTATTGATATTTTGGGATAGTTAAGCATAGAGCAACGTTCACCCATGTTGTCCGCCCTGACTTCCCCTACCCGTTCGTCCGTATTGCCGAGGCCCCTGTTAGGAGCTCTTTTAGGAGCCCTCCTCTTGAGCTCGGTCACTGCTGTATCTCTCCCTGTCTCCCCGGATGGATCGTTCGCTGTTTCTGACACGGTTCCTGAACCAGGCTACTCTCTGCTAGGAGCCTGTATTGGCTGCGCGCTCCTTCTCCACCGCCGGCGTTCCGTAGATCTGGCAACTGCCCCCCGGGCGAGCCACGAACCACCCCGTGCACTCCGGAAGTTCTCGCCGGGCATCACTCGGGCTCCTCTCCGACGAAGAGCAGCGGCTTCCGGCCGACTCATCGACACCTCGGCCACCGGGCGGGCGTCCCTGCGACCCCTCCGTGCACGTTAAGGGGAACGCCATTCAGACAGCCTGCCGCTGGGGGTGCTAAAAAGCTGCTGCAACAGCAAGCAGGTCTACCACGCAAAAACGAGTGGAGGAGTGACAATGCGCACTTTGCCGCCCTCGTTATTCTCGCTCTCCTCGATCGCAGCTACCACCTCATTCTCAAACTCGACCACGATCTTGCCGGTTTCCTCCTTGGTCGTATGGGAATACTGCCGGAAGACTCGTCCGGTTACCGGGTCACGCACGGCCTGATAGTGATCCTGCTCTTCGTATTCGATGAACTCCCAGACCCCGGTACGTCCCTTTACGGTTTGCCGCACCTTCGTCTTGGTCGGTTTACCCAGCGAAGCACTCACCTCTTCAATCGACATCCCGATAGCGACTTCATGCTTCGCTACCAGCTCTCGGATGACCTTCTGGCGCTCATAAACTTTTTTCAGGTTTTCCACGAAATCCTTGTCCTTGGATCCCAAAAACCTGGGAGACACCCAACCCAGCACCTGCCCGTGCGTCGCCGTTCCTCTCACCTTGTAGGCCTTCTCCGTCATGCCGATAAAGGTCACCTTGCTGTCAGCCTTGAGAACTCCAAGTTTTCTCCCGCCCTTCTTCGTTGCGAAAATTGTTGCAGGCTTCGCCACCAGGAATTCAATCGCCTTCTCCGTGAACTCCTCCGAGTATACGACATCGGGGTCACTATTAAGGAGGGAGGACTTCGCCCGCGGCTCGGCGGCACCAAGAACACTGAGAGAAAGCAGAAAACCGAGAGCGAGGACAGACAACATCGTTTTCATGCTGGTATCAGGCTAAACTCAGGACCGCCAAAGAAAAGTCCTTTTCGGTGTGACGCGGGGTCCACGCTGAAAATTCAACTTTGTGTATGTCCGTTGAGTCCGGAGCGCACTGGCACCGGAGCGGGGCCGACCCTGGGACCCTTCTCCTCATGGGCTTCACTCCATGTCCTTAATCCACTCGCTGGATGGCCCGGGCTCTGAAGGTGTTGCAGCGTGTGACGGCCACAAAAAAATCCCGCCTTTATAGACAAGGCGGGATGTAAACAAAGTCCGAAGCGGACGATTTGAGCTCCTTGTTACCTAGCTGCGGCGCCGGCGGAGAAGAGCAAGACCAGCAACCGCTACCAAACTGAGGCTGGAAGGCTCAGGCACAACATCAAAGGAAGTCCAGAATGCTCCGGTTTCCCCGACCACAAAGCTTGCGTCGACTCCATTTACCGTGGTGGTCACTGGAGCCCCGGCAGGCCCTTGCGCACCGAACCCGGGGCTGAAGAACGAATTGTAGTTTCCAGAGGCGATATAATAAGTACCTTCACCGGTTGGTTCAAAGACGATCTGACTCAAAAGCCCTATGGTATCATCATTGCTGCCAAGCAAATCGCCGGATGCGCTGAAGAGTCCCAACTCTGTGTCACCAAGGGAGTTAAAGGTATTGATATCGATCAGGTCGCCCACCACACCGATGGCCCCAAACGACGCCGCGGTTTCGGGAGAGCCACCAGAATCTGGACAGGTGACAGTGAGGTCAACTGCACCACCTAAATCGGTAGGGGCGATAAGCGCCCCGTAAAGAGGCGCTGAGCCCAAACCGATGGCGGCAAGGGCGGCAAGGGAAGAAACTGATGCTTTCACGGGGGAGATTTTAGTCTAATCGAGTTCAAATCTGCGAGGATTTTCTCAAGAAAAGCCCTTTTTTTCCTTCATTTTCCTGGCCTCTCGCGCTGATTCGGAACCTGAGAGAACCCGGATCTGACTCGATTGCGTGGCAGCCGAAAACAGACAACTCATTTTCTTAAAACGCGTTAACTACTGCTGCGCTACCCTGAGGCCGGCTGTTTTCGCGGACCTCGCGCAAGACTTCCTTAAGGGGGGAAGGACCGTGAAATTATTACGGATTTCTTAAATAATTTTCCAATTCGGGTTCTGCCGCCGGCAAATCAGGACCGAAACCCGGCCCGTAAGAGCCATCAGTCCTCGTTTGCGCCTCAATCCCCAAGAGAAGTTACCGAGAAGGACCGTAGGACTTTTAGTCGGCAATTTCTTCCATGGCCGTATAGTCCTGCTGGAAGCATGCAGGGCCAACTCTCCAAAAAGCTATTCAAAGCCGCTAAGGCAGTAATTCCCGGCGGAGTGAACTCCCCCGTCAGGGCCTTCCGTAACGTCGATGGAGATCCCTTCTTTGTTCGAAGAGCCAAGGGCTGCCGGATAGAGGATGTCGATGGCCGTAGCCTGATTGACTACATCGGAACCTGGGGGCCCGCCATTCTGGGTCATGCCCCGACCGTTCTGACTAATACCGTGCACGAGGTCGCCAAGAATGGCCTCTCCTTTGGAATCCCCAACCCCTTCGAGGTGGAAATGGCCAAGGTCGTCTGCGAGTGGGTCCCCTCGGTCGAGAAAGTTCGCATGGTCAACTCAGGAACGGAGGCCACCATGTCCGCGATCCGGCTGGCCCGCGGATTCACGGGCCGGGACAAGATCATCAAGTTTGAAGGGCACTACCATGGACACGTCGATTCGCTGCTCGTGGCGGCAGGATCAGGCGCTCTCACTCATGGCGAACCGGATTCCGCGGGGATTCCCCGATCTCTCGCCGCAGAAACAATCACCCTCCCGTTCAATCTTCCTGAGCGTGTGGAGGAGGTCTTCGCCCAGTGCGGGGAGGAGATCGCTGCACTCATCCTCGAACCCTACGCCGCCAACGCGGGTTTTGTCTTTCCCCACCCGGGCTACCTCGCGCTTCTGCGCGAGCTTACCAGCAAACACGGAGCTCTTCTGATCTTTGATGAGGTCATGACGGGATTCCGTCTTGCGAGGGGCGGCGTGCAGGAACTTTCAGAAATTACTCCAGACCTTTGCGCTCTCGGAAAGGTGATTGGAGGCGGCCTGCCCGTGGGAGCCTTCGGGGGTCGGGCGGACATTATGGATCACCTTGCCCCGGATGGCCCGGTCTATCAGGCCGGCACCCTCTCGGGCAACCCAGTGGCCATGGCGGCCGGGCTAGCACAGCTGAAAGAGCTGGAAAAACAAAATGGCTATCAAAGGCTGGAGGAGATCGGGCAGCGCTTCGAAAATGGTGTGCGGAGTATCATTCGAGAGAAGGGGCTACCTTACCGCTTCAACCGGGCGGGATCTATGTGGTGCCTCTACTTTGGTGACGCCGAGATCGTGAATGTCGATTCCGTACAGCAGGGGGACTTTGAGGCCTTCCGAAAATTCTTCTGGGCCTGCCTTGAGCGCGGGATCTACCTCGCTCCTAGTCCCTACGAAACGGGATTCCTGTCTCTCGCACATACCGAGAGCGATATCGATGAGACCCTGGGGGTCTTTGAGGAGTGCCTGGCCTGAATGAATACCCGCTGGTCTCCCCCTGGCGCCTAGGCGAGCGCAGAAAGCTTCTCCTTCAGCACATCAACGGTCACTCCTTTGGTGCCGATCATCGTCTCAACGACTTCTCCCCCTTTGAAGAAGGCAATGGTAGGGAGAGACTGAATGTTAAAAGTGCGAGCCAGTTCCTGCTGACTGTCGACATCAACCTTTCCCACCTTGGCGCTGCCCTCGGTATCCGAGGCCACCGCATCAACGAGAGGACCGATCATCTTACAGGGACCACACCACTCCGCCCAGAAATCCACAAGAACGGGCAGTTCAGACTGCAG
>DIHT01000174.1 GCA_002420305.1 Akkermansiaceae bacterium UBA5689
CTCCTCCTGTTCCCAGGGCCCGCCCATGGTCGACCCACCAAGTTACGTTGCCCCGGCAAAATAATCTTTAAGAGCGGCTGATAATCGGGCAGCTTGAGTCGACTCCCAGAACACTCTGGGGCGCCACCTCACATTAACCATGAAACTCACCAGAATTATTGCCGCCCTAACGGCTTTGGCCGGTTTGGCCCTCGCCTCGTGCGCTTCGCACCAGCACGCTCCTGCCCCAACTCCACCGCCCACCATGGTGGTCCCCGGGAAGTAGCCAGATCATTTCCATCAGGCCCGGGACTGCGGATTTGTGGTCCCTGGCTTGATTTTTACCTTGAGAAGAGGGGAGCCTCACCCGAGTGTTCCGCCAGCGCAGCCTACAGACAATCACTATGAAAAAACTCATCCAGATTTTTGCCCTCGCCGGCGTAGCCGCAACTGCACTCGCTCTGAGCTCCTGTGGGTGCTCCTCGGGTGAAGCGACTGCTCCGCCTCTGCGGAAGCTTCCAGATTTCAAGGAGCTCCCAACCATAGACTACGCGAACGAGAAGTAAGCGTATTCGGGTAGCGGGTGAAGGGAGTCAATTCTCTCAAGACCACTGCCCTTCCCCCAGGCGGAGTCACGGTGAAGGCCGTGGATTTTCGTCCGTTGATACCTCAGTTCATTAGAACTTCGAGAGCTTCTACTCTTCGGTAAGCAGTTCTTTTTGTTTTTTCGTCTTTCCGTAGTGCACCGCTACTTATGGACCGTAAGCTTGTTATAAATCTTTGCGTTCTCATCGCCCTCATCTGTGTGGGGGGTTTGGTTATGATTGGAATGGGACCGCTCAAACAGGCGGTTCCGACCGAGGAGGAAATGGAGCTGGCCCGGGTCGAAGATCGGATCGTGATCAATGAGTTGACGGGAGAGGAAGCCATTGCGGACTGGAAGCCTAAGGGAGCCTCCATGGGAGCAAAGATCCTTGTGGGTATCGTGGTCATCCTTGGGATCTCGGCCTATGCTGCGGTAGTTTTTGGAGTTTTTGTTCTGCCCAATATTGTCCACCGCTTCACCCATATGTTTTACGGGTCTGCAGAGGAGGTGGAAGAGGATCCCATGCATGACGCGCGCGCCTTTTACGCGCAGGGAGAATATGACGGCGCGATAGCTGCCTACCGTGCGGTGGCAATCGCACAACCGGAGAACCGGCTTCCCTGGGTGGAGATTGCCAAAATCCAACAGGATAATCTCGGCGACCCCGATGCCTCTATTGAGACCCTTCGCACTGCCATGGAAAGTCGTGATTGGGCGGTAAACGACAAGGCGTTTTTCATGTTCAGGCTGTCAGAGCTCTTCCACGAGGTAAAGGACGATACGCCGCAAACGGTAAGTATCCTCCAACAGGTGGTAGAGCTTTTTCCGGAGACCCGACACTCCGCCAACGCGACCCACCGCCTGCGGGAATTGGGCGCGATTTAAGGGATTTGTTGCGTGAAAGAGGGGGCGGCTCGCTGTTTGGCGCTCATACCCCTTGCGCCTTTGGCCCTCGGGAGTTGTCTGGGAGTTCTGGGTGCGGTTTGGGGATGGAATTTCCAGTGGGGAGTCCTTGGGGTTCTAGGCGCCCTCTTGGTCCTGCTGAAAAGGAAGTGGATGCTGGCAGCTGGAATAGGCTTTGGGGTCCTTTTATGGGGAGTCCATGAAGAACGGCTTGGAACGCAGACTGGGGGCGAGGTCTGGTTTCATGCCAACGGACGGACCGAGGTCGAAATAGAGGCGGCGGTCGTCAGACTGCGTGATCGGAGTGCGTTTCTTCCCCGGGGGGTGTTGCGTGTCACCAAGAACAAGGGCAACCCCAAGCCTCTGCGCGGCTGTCTTATAGCGGTTGATAAATTGCCCGATGGCGCGATCCCGGGTGACCAGCTTTTGCTTAAGGGGAGGACTTTTTTTCCTGCTGCTCCACGCAACCCGGCTGAGTTTGATCGTGGGAGGTGGCTTCGGAGTCACGGATTGAGCGGGGAGATTCGGTTAGAATCGTATCAAGCGCTTAGAGGTTGGAGAGTTTCGCTGAGCCTTCAAAGGATGGCTTGGCTGCTTCGCATGGAATTGCGTTCGCGAATTGTTGTCGGGTTGGAAGAAGGGAGCGCTGGAGCTACTCTGATCAGGGGGCTCGTTCTGGGTGAGCGCTCGGAGGGTAGCGATTACTACGGCGCTTTTCGCAAAAGTGGGACGATGCATATTTTCGCAGTGAGTGGCCTTCATGTAGGACTGGTAGGGGCGCTGGCATGGGTTCTCATTCGCATAAGCCGAGCCTCTCGCCGATGGGGGCTGTTGGTGGTTGTGTGTATCATCTGGATCTATGCTCTTGTGACGGGCCTCAATCCCCCTGCCTTACGGGCCGCGTTCATGGCCTCGGTTTTACTTGCGGGGTTCTTCATCAAGCGGAAACCCTCCCTGGCCAATAGCTTGCTTGCCAGCCTTCCCGTGGTGCTCCTCCTCGACTCTTACCAGCTTGGGCAGGTAGGGTTTCAGCTGTCCTACGTCGTGGTCGGAATGATCATCCTGATTGCGCCACCTCTTGCCCGGCTGCTTCAACCTCTGGGCGAAGGAGATCCATTTGTGCCGCCTCGCCTGCACACCCGTTGGCAAAGGGGGAGTCTCACAATACGGAGATACATCGTGGGCCTTTTTGTGGTTTCGATATCAGCTTGGATCGGTTCGATGCCTCTGATCTGGCATCACTTTGGGATCATCACGCCCGCCTCTGTTGTGGCGAGTGTGATTCTGGTGCCATTGGTGTTCGTGATACTTTCGATCGCCTTCGTCGGATCCTTGTTGGGAGTGGCCTGGGAACCGCTGCAGGTGGGCTCGAATCAGATGAATGCGTTCCTCGCTGAGACAACCTACTCCATAGCGGAAAAGGTGGCTTCAATTCCCGGCAGCCACTTTGAGCTGGAAAGGGCTGGGGGATGGTCAGGGGACATGCTCATTTTCGATCTCTGGGATGGCGACGCAGCGATCTATCTTGGGGCAGGTGACGGAGTTCTCATTGATGGTGGAGCACCGGATCAGTTTGGGAGATCGGTAAAACCCGCGCTGGAAAGGTCTGGAGCAGCCCCCCATTCGATGATTCTGACCCACCCGGAAAAAGGGCATGCAGGTGGGCTGGTCTCTGCCCTTGAACACTATGCTCCCCGGCAGATTCTCCTGCCTGTCAGGAGCGCCAATAGCCCGGCCTTCAAACAGTTAGTTCGTAGTGCTGAAGAGATAGGGAGTAAGCTTTACATCGGGGAGGATGGCGCCCGCCACCAACTAGGGGATGGAGCGGAAATTGAGATTTTACGGGTCGCGAACGAGGAAACCGGGAGCCGTGCCGACGACCGCTGCATGGTGATGCGCCTGCATTGGAGAGGCTGGCGAATTCTGATTACGGGGGACGCGGGATTTGATACCGAGCAGGAGATTCTGAGAGGTGGGAGCGATCCCGAGTGTGATCTATGGGTGATGGGGCGTCACCGCTCCGACCATACCGGGACGATGGGGTTCCTGAAAGCAGTTGATCCGAGGGTTATCATAGCGGAGGAGGACCGATATCCCGTAGCAGAGAGAGTGCCTGAGCGCTGGGCCGAGACGGTGCGGCAGTCCGGGATTGAACTTTGGCGTCAGGGAGAAACCGGAGCGGTAACAATCAAGCTCTCTGAGCAGGAACTGGAGTTGCAGAGCGTTCGTGACCCGAAGAAGAAGCTGATTCTTCGCAAGTAGGGACTCAGTGGCTCAGGTTCCGTGCCCGGAGCTGATGAACCGAACGTCCCTCTGCCAGCCACTGGGCCTCGAAATCGGTTTGCGGATATCCTGAGAGCTCGCCAGATTGATCGTCCCACGAAATGGAGTGGAAGTGTTTTGAGAAAGAGAGCGCGTCGGTTGCCCACTCGAAGTAGCCTTCATGATCGGTTTTGAAGAGAAAGTCTCCTCCCGGGACGAGCACTTTGGAGAGAGCACCAAGGAACTCAGCGTTGATGAGTCGGCGACGGTGGTGCCTGGCTTTAGGCCAGGGGTCGGGGAAGAGGAGGTGGAGTCTGCTTACCGAGGCGTGCGGGAGAAGCCACTCTACCGTGTAGCGTGCCTCAAGCCGTAACACCCGGAGGTTCGGGAGTTGCGCTCGGGTCGCGCGTTTGCAGGTTTTGCGCACTCGTCCGAGAAGGCGCTCCACCGCGAGAAAGTTGCGGTTTGGAAATTGGCGAGCCATCGCGAGGGCAAAACTTCCGTCACCGGAGCCGAGATCCACCTCGAGGGGCGCTTCCCGTGTGAACAACTCGCTGGAGGAGAGGCGGCAGAAATAATTTTCAGGGAGGAACTCTCCGGGCTCCGCAGGGCGTGGGATCGGCTTCACAGTGGGAAAATAAGGTCTGGAAGCCCGGGACCCAATCCCGAATCGTGGCTTCCTTGGCGCTTGACCAGTCCAGCCCTGACCCCGACTCTACAGCTAACTCACCTGCTTACCCTGTGGACCTGGAGGAAATCCGAAAAATCGTCGAGCTCATGGAAGAGCACGGACTCAGTCTGTTCCATCTGGAGCAGGAAGGCGTCAACGTGAAGCTGAAAAAAGCTCCTGATCCCGAGGCTCTTCGTGAAGCGCTGGGAGGATTAGCCCTGACCCCTGGAGTCCAGATGGCGGCTCCGGCAGCCGTGGCCCCGGCGGCGGCCAGCGAGGAGGAGGCGGCCGCTCTACCCGGAAAGGTCGTTGAGTCACCGATGGTGGGAACCTTCTATCGGAAGCCTGCCCCGGATGCGGATGACTTCGTCCAAGTGGGAGACCGCATCAGTGAGGGACAGACGGTCTGCATCATCGAGGCGATGAAAGTCATGAATGAGATCAAGGCGGAGGTTAGCGGCACGGTATCAGAGATCTGTGTCGACGATAGTAGCTCGGTTCAGTATGGGGATACGCTTTTCCGCGTGACCTGATCTGACCTGCACCATGCGTGCAGATTTTCTCTTTTTTCCCATTCCCCCGCGATGTTTTCCAAAGTCCTCGTAGCTAACCGTGGTGAGATCGCCTTGCGGATCATCAGGGCATGCCGTGAGCTTGATGTCGCTTCGGTAGCGGTCTACTCCGAAGCCGATGTGGATTCGCTCCACGTGCAATTGGCAGATGAGGCGGTCTGTATTGGCCCCAGTCCGAGTAAGGACAGCTACTTGAAGCCGGATCGTATTATCGCTGCGGCGGAGGTCACGGAAGCAGAAGCCATCCACCCTGGATATGGGTTTCTCTCGGAGAATCCCCGGTTCGCGGAAATCTGCGATAGCTGTAAAATCAAGTTCATCGGGCCCTCAGCGGACTTGATCCGGGCGATGGGCGATAAGAATACTGCTCGTGCCACCGCCACGAAGTATGGGGTGCCGGTTACCCCCGGAACCGACGGGGTAATGGAGAGTGAAGAGGAGGCGCTGGAGGCGGCCCGTCAGATCGGATTTCCGGTCATGATCAAGGCGACAGCGGGTGGCGGGGGCAAGGGGATGCGTGCCGCTACTAACGAGGAGGAGTTTCTGGATCAGTTTAGGGCGGCCAGTAACGAGGCGAACGCGGTATTCGGGAATGGAGATTGTTACCTCGAGAAGCTCGTGCTCAATCCGCATCATATCGAGTTCCAGATCATGGCAGACTCGCATGGCAAGGTGGTGCACCTCGGAGAGCGTGACTGCTCCATGCAGCGCCGTAATCAGAAGATCATAGAGGAGTGTCCTAGTCCGCTACTTACCCCGGAGCTTCGGGAAAGGATGGGGCAGGCCTCGGTCGAGCTGGCAGAAAATATCGGCTACCAAAATGCTGGGACAATCGAATATCTTGTCGATGAGAGCGGGGAGAATTTCTACTTCATGGAAATGAACACCCGGATCCAGGTAGAGCACCCGATCACCGAGGAGGTCATGGGATGTGAGCTCATCAAGGAGCAGATCCGGGTAGCAGCAGGAGAGCCTCTCTCCTCTCACGTATGCGAGGGAACGCCGCGTGGGCACAGTATTGAGTGCCGAATTAATGCGGAGGATCCCTACAACAATTTTGCGCCGAGCCCAGGACACATCTCCATGTGGTATGCCCCTGGCGGCAAAGGTGTGCGAGTCGATACCCACGTGTATGCAGGATACACGGTTCCTCCCCATTATGATTCCATGATTGCGAAGCTTATTGTGACGGGGGCTCGACGAGATGTCGCCATTGCAAGAATGCGTCGTGCTCTCTCAGAGTTCATGATTCGTGGCATAAAAACCACGATTCCCTTCCAGCAGGTGATCGTGGACCATCCTGACTTTATTGAGGGGCGTTACGACATTGGCTGGGTCGAGCGCTACCTGAAGGAGCGTGAGGCCGTGGCCTCTGCGGAATGACCCCTGCTCGTCAGCTGAGCTTCGATGCCGCCCGGCTCTATGGAATCGTGGACCTGGGCTACCTCACGGCGGATGATTGCGTTCGAGCAACTCTGTCGCTGCTTGAAGGCGGGGTGGATGTCCTCCAGCTCCGTGCCAAGGGGCACGGGAGGAGAGAGATTACCCAGATCGCACACGAGCTCACTCCATTGTGCCGGGCTGGGAATGTTCCATTCATTGTGAATGACTTTGTTGAGATTGCACGGGAGGTTGGAGCAGACGGTGTTCACCTCGGACAAGACGACGGAGAGATCGATGATGCCCGTGCGGCCATGCCGGCCGGTTCACTGGTGGGGCGGTCTACCCATACCCCGGCGCAGGCGCGCGCGGCCCTCAAAGAGGGGGCTTCCTACATCGGGTTTGGCCCTCTCTTTCCCACACCGACCAAGGAAGGGCGCCCTGGAATTGGTCTCGGCGATCTCGAAGAGGTTGAGAGAGCTGTTGGAGCAGAGATACCTGTGTTCTGTATCGGAGGCATTAAGGCAGAAAACCTGAGTCAGGTGCTGGGCGCCGGGGCAAGCCGGGTTGTGATTGTTTCCGGTCTTCTCCAGGCAGAGGACATTCAAGGAGCCTGTCGGCAAGTCCGTGAACTCCTTGGCGGGCAGGTGATTGGAGAAAGTGCCGAACATCGGGCTTGAATCTTGACCCGAAAGGAGCCGAACTTCGCGCAGATGTCTCAACCCCTTCCTCTACTCGTTGGTGGCTCCATTGCGATCGATAACGTCAAGACACCCTCTGATGAAGCGACTAACCTTCTGGGCGGGTCGGCTTCCTATGCGTCGTTGGCGGCCACTTATTTTACGAAACCTGTTCACCTTGTAGGTGTGATCGGAAACGATTATCCACCCGAGCATCTCGCCATGCTTGAGCGGCACGGAGTAACTCTTGGCGGGGTAGAGCGCTCCGAGGGAGCGTCCTTTAGCTGGAGCGGGGAGTATCATCAAAACATGAACGACCGGACCACGCACAATGTAGCGGTCAATGTTCTCGAGAGCTGGGAGGTCAATCTGCCGGTCGCCGTCACCGCTTCTCCCGTCGTCGTTCTTGCCAACATGGCTCCGAAGAACCAACTGGAGATGCTCGACCAGTGCGTCGGTGAGGACCGCTTCGTTCTAGCTGACACCATGGATCTCTGGATCGGGATCGCACGAGAAGAGCTGGAGAAAGTCCTCGGGAGGATCGACCTCCTCGTCATCAATGAAACTGAGGCTCGTGAATATGCGGGGACGTCAAACCTCGTAGAAGCAGGGGCACTGCTTCGGAGTAAGGGACCAGCGTATGTGATCATTAAGCTGGGAGAGTTTGGAGCGATTCTCTTCGGACCTCCCGAGATTAATCATGGAATCTTCCGATGCGGCGCATTTCCCTTGCGCGAGGTTGCAGACCCGACGGGGGCAGGAGACACCTTTCTGGGAGCGATGGCGGGATACCTCGCTTCTCTCGGCAACACCGATTACCAGTTCGCGGATATTCGCAATGCGATCGTCCGTGGGACCGTAATGGCATCATTCACTTGCGAGGCCTTTTCGACCCGGAGGATCGAGGACCTTTCCTCCCTTGAAATTGAGGAGCGTCTGCAAACCTTCACGGACATCAGCTGCTGGTAGCCATCGCTAAAATGGGCAACAGAGCGGCCCAGATGGCTCCAAAATGCTCCAAATTGGGGCTGCGCCCGGCCCACAGGGGGTGACACATTTGCCATAGCGCCGTCTGGGGCCTTTGATTTCTTTTTTTTTGGCGTACACTTTGTATGACAAACCCTTAATTTGTAGGGGTTTACCGCTTCCATCGCTCCTTAGTTTTCCTTAAGTTGTTTTTTCAGGGCAAACTTAGAAAAAAATTGACCAGAGGGGCTTCCGGTAGGTAGTTTGCAGGTGGATTGCCTGCGGAAACTGAGAACAACACCAAAAAAACAAAAACGACCTCTACGATAGAGTCACCTATTAGTCATGAAAGCAACGACACTAAAAAAAGCGGCACTGGTTGCCGGTTCACTTAGCTTCCTCGCTGGTTCAGCCTTCTCACAGTCGGCAGTATCAGGCGCAGGCGGTTACGAAACGCTCACCATTAATGCGGGCAAATTCAACGTCCTTGGCCTTCGTCTTCACGAGCCACAGGTAGTATCTGGAACATTTGACGCCAACACTGTCGACAGTCTCACAGACAATGACGTAAACTTTACGGACGTTCTCACTGCAGGTAAGCGCTACCTCGTAGAGATCGCCGACTCCGGATGCGTGATCGAGGTTGACGCCTGGAGCGGGAGCGACCTCACCGGCCTTGCTGGTGTCGAAGCAGCTGATGCTTCCGATTACACCATCCGTGCCGCCAAGACGATTGGTGACGTGTTTGGTGCAGAGAACTCCGCTGGGCTCACCGCTTCTGCAAATGCGGATCCTTCCGAGGCGAGTGTTATCTACGTTCCCAGTGGGAGCGGATTTACTCAGGTGTTCTACTCCACCCTTGCTGGGTTCAGCGGCTGGCTTGACGCAGGAACATTTGCGGATGCTTCCGACCTGCCTCTCAACTACGTTGACGGTTTGATCGTCAACGAGAAGGGCGCTGCCAATATTTCGCTCGTTGTGACCGGCATGGTGAAGACCACCAGCACGTTGCTTCCGGTGAGTGACGCATTCACTTACCTCGGTACTGCCTACCCTGTCGGATCTACCCTTGGCAACAGCGGGCTGGCCGACAGTGTGAGTGGTTCTGAAAATGCAGACCCCTCCGAGGCCGATACAGTGTATCTCCCCAAGCCGGATGCAAGTGGCTATGACCAGTACTTCTTTTCAACCCTCGCCGGGTTTGACGGTTGGCTGAACTCCGCGACTTTCGCAGCCGCAGGCGACATTGAGCTGACCTCCGGCATCATCATCAGCCAGAACGGAACCGGCGCCGCGTTCAACGCGACCGTCACTCCTCCAGCCTTCTACGCTGACCTCTAGGAAATCTTCTGCGGGAGCAGTCGAGGCCAAGCCTCCCTGCTCCCGTGATTCTCTCTCAATAACAAACTCATTATTACTACCCACATGAAATTAAAGCACGTAGTAGCTACCCTCGCCGCCATGTCGGTCTCCGCTTTTGGAGCCAGCATCACGGTGACCAACAACCAGGGACCGGTTAATACCCAGTCTGTAGTGGACAACAGCGGAGCAGCGGTTGACGGCGGATTTGCTGCCATCGGCACTTTCGATGTTGCCCAGCTCGCAACGCTGTCCTCTGGGGCAGACCTTGCCTCAGCTTTTAGCGTGTTCGACGGAGCAACTGGCACAGTTGGCACCCAGACGATCTTCAGCGGGGTATATAACTTCTCCAACAACGGAGCTGATATCACCACCACTGGTTTCTCGGGGCCAATTCACCTGGTGATCGGTAACGGAGCTGATCTTGCGAGTTCGACTGAAGCAGCAATTCTTGAGATTGGGTCTTTCCCAACTTCAGAGCCTGCAGTTTCCACGATCTTCGTGAACAACGCTACGGCAACTCCATTCCTGGGGGATTTCGACACCTTCACACTCCAGCCAGCGACTATCCCGCGCCAAAACCCGGCGCTCAGGCTCGCTGCCATTCCGGAGCCTTCCAGCAGCCTTCTGATTGGCCTCGCTGGTCTGTCGCTCCTGATCCGCCGCAGGCGGTAAGGGTGCACCAGGTTCTCAGAACCTAGGTCGTTTTTTTAGTGCCTGCCGGTCGAAAGACCGGCAGGTATTTTTTTGTACGGGTCTCCAGGACTTGGGGGGCCTCCTGAGATGCCCGATGTGTCGTAGGAGGTGCTTGCCCAACCACGTAACCTGCTGTTCTCTTGCGATCGCAGCGAGATACACCCCTCTCCTGATGGCGCCATGAGAACCCTGATCGTATTTATCACCGCTCTTACTCCTTCCCTGCTGTTCGGTGCAGACTTGGAGGTCTCGAAACTGGCCTGCGAGCACCAGACCAATCCAAGTGCTCTTCACGCTGAGGTTCCCCGCTTGAGTTGGCACCTTAAATCTACCAAGAAGGGAAAGGCGCAACGAGCCTACCGGATCATTGCATCCAGTTCTCCGGATGCCCTTGCTCGGGAGGAAGGAGACCTTTGGGACACCGGGAAGCAAGCCAGCCTTGAGAACCACCTGATCTTTTACAAAGGTGCTGAGAAACTCGTTTCCCGGCAGCGGGTTTTCTGGAAGGTCCGAGTGTGGGATGAGAGCGATGAGCCTTCTCCCTGGAGCAGCGTCGCTCACTTCACCGTTGGAATGCTTGGACAGGATGACTGGAAGGCTGACTGGATTTCCCATAACGATGAGACCCCTCTGCACCGGAACCCTGGTGAGCTGTCCCTTCCCGCCCCGCGGTATTACCGGAAGGCGTTTGACGAGGGCAAGAAAGTGGCGAGAGCGCAATTGTATGCAAGTTCACTGGGGGCGCTGGAGCTCTACCTGAATGGGAAACGAATAGGGGACTCCCTTATGGCCCCGGGATGGAGTGACTATCAGGCGAGGGCCAACTACGTCAGCCACGATGTGAGTTCCTGGGTTGTTGCGGGGTCCAACTGCCTCGGGGCGATTGTGGCAGACGGGTGGTACTGCGGCTATCTTGGCTCGGCGAAAAGGAAAAGGTTCGGGCCCTTTGGGACAGGTCGAAACCTCTATGGCAAGACTCCGGCGCTGCTCGTGCAACTGCATCTCCACTACGAGGACGGAACATCGCGGATTGTCACCAGTGATCCCACGTGGAAAGTGACTACCGGGCCAGAGTTCGAGGCCGACCCGCTGATGGGTGAGGGCTATGACGCCACCCGGGAACTCACGAATTGGTCGCAGCCCGCCTACGATGACAAGGAATGGGGTCAGAGCGTGGAAGCGCCCTCCAATCAATCCGTGAAGGCACCATTTAATGACGGTAAAGGCCGCCGGGTTGCGGAGGTCGGGTTTGTCAGGCCAAAGGTCTTGAAGAGTTATGCCGCCCCCCCCATTCGGATCATCGAAGAAAGGAAAGCGGTTGAAGTCAGCGAGCCTCGTCCTCAGTGCTACCGTTTTGATTTCGGCCAGAACTTTACCGGGAACGTGCGCTTAGAGGGAGAGGGAATGAAAAAGGGGCAGAAGCTCATCATTCGATACGGAGTTACGGAGGGTGACTTTGATGGTGATCTTGGGAGGAGTGAAAGAGCAACAGACACCTATGTGTGCAAGGGAGAGGGAGTGGAAGGATGGGCGCCCAAGTTTACTCTGCACACCTTTCGCTTCGCGGAAGTAGAAGGATTACTGGAAACGCCGGAAGCCGGATTTCTTACCGGACTGGTGACCCACACCGATACTCCGCTAACAAGTGGTTTCGAATGCAGTGATGAGCAGGTCAACAAAATCTACCAGAGCTGTCTCTGGACCCAGCGAGCGAACTGGATTGGCCTGCCTTCCACCTCTGAGAAGGTGAATGAACGTATGGGTGCTCTTGGCCCCGTTCAACTCTCCGCGAGATCCGCCTGCTATCATGCCGATAACGCGGGGTTCCTGCGCCAGTGGTTTACCACCATGCGGGGTGCCCGGGACAAGCAGGGCTACTATCGTAGATATGCTCCTTTTCCCTTTGCCTCAGGGAGAGTCTCTCACGGTGCGGGTTTCTCCGATGCGGGCATTCACGCTGTGTTTGATCACTGGTGGATGTATGGAGATGGCGAGGTCGTGAAGGAGAACTGGAATGCGATGAAGAAATACCTGCAAGCTCGTTATGATGCCTACCGGGCCTTACGGGGGAGAGCCTTTGGAATCAGTGAGGGAGACGTGATGCACTACAACGATCCAACATCGACGAGGTTTATCGATCTCGCGATGCTCGCCTTGAACTTTCGGCTCATGGCGGAGATGTCACGAGTGGCAGGAAACCCCATCAACCACCTCTCTTACAACAGGACCTTCGGGGAGCTGCAGGCGGATTTCCGAAAATTGTTCGTCAAGGAAGATGGGAGTCTGAAGGTAAGGTCCCAGACGGCCCACGTGCTCGCCCTTCGGTATGGTCTTCTGACCGATTCTTCAAAAACCAAGGTGACCAGCGACCTCCTCGATCTCCTCGCAGCAAAGGAGACTGCGGAAACGAGTGGAGTGACGAGTGGAGCGCTTGGGACAAAGTCCCTTCTCCCCGTGCTGACCTGGACTGGGAATCATGATACGGCACTCAAGATTCTCCAGACTTCAAAATTCCCGTCGTGGGGATATGGAGTAAAGCAGGGCGACACGACGCTGCAGAGGGGATGGGGGCCCGCCGGAAGGAAAAGAGCGCCAGGAGCCGCAGGGCTTAACCAGAGCTTTTCCGCGGTCAGTGGTTGGCTGATGGCCAAGTTGGCGGGCATTGACACGACGATCCCTGGCTTCCAGCGGATCCGCCTGGAGCCGTGGATTCCACAAAGCCAGCCGGAAGGGAGCGAAGGCACGCCTGTAAGCTGGGTCAAAGCTCATTATGACTCCGTGAGGGGCCGCATTCAGGTGCAATGGAACCGCTTGGAGGGCGGGGGACTTCTCTACGTCTTTACGATACCGGTTCAGACGACTGCGACCGTGCGGTTACCGATGGGCCCTGCGTCCAAGCTCCTCGTTGATGGAAAGGCGCCGGGGGCGGATAACCGGTTTCCCGGTGGATTCCTACAGACGGACAAGAAAGAGAAGATCACCTTAAATGTGATCCAATCCGGGACTTACCGGATCGAGCTGAAGTAGCCCCGTTGGTCAGACTTTTCGATCCACCGAGATTTGCCTCACTCTGGTGGGAGGCTACGCTCCAATTCGTCCTTGAGTGCTTAGCCCGCGAATGTGACAGATAAGACACACAAAACAGCTTAAAGTGTCGCAACCGACACTTATGTGTCGGTTGTGACACAGATTAACTATAGACGATATTTAACATGACAAAACCCAAGCAGTTGACCGCTTCAATTCTTGCGGCCCTTACTA
>DIHT01000079.1:0-32622 GCA_002420305.1 Akkermansiaceae bacterium UBA5689
TCAGCCTTTTCACTGATTCCGGGATTAATGGTGCGCTTCACAAGATCGTGAGCCACTGAGGTCGAAATCACGAGCAGCAGGCCCGCTGCGGTAGAAAGAGCTGCCGCCAGTCCACCCGCGGCCACGAGGGCAATCACCCAGTTGGGAAGCCCCGCGATCTCTGGATTGGCGAGGACCATGATGTCTCTATCAACATAAAGCTCATTCGCTCCATCTGTCTTCTCATTATCGAGAAGTCTCTCCCCATGATTCCCAAGTAGCGGCCCACCCTGGTCGTCCTCCCTGAAGCTGGGCTTACCAAGAAACGCCGGACCGCTGGTATATTGAATTTTCCCATCTCCGTTCTTGTCCACCCAGGCAATTAAGTCGGACTTCTCCCAGTTCTTAAACCACCCGCCTTCCGACTTAGCAGCAGGAAGGGCAGCGTATTCCTTGTTAGGAATAGTCTCCAGAAGGTTGGTGCGAGCGAAGACACCTACCGCTGGCGCAACCGTATAGAGGATCGCAATGAACAACAGAGCCCAGAACGCAGAAATGCGCGCATCTTTTACCCGCTTCACGGTGTAAAAACGGACAATGACGTGAGGTAAGCCAGCAGTTCCTACCATCAGGGCAGCCGTGATGAAAAAGACATCAATTGTGGACTTCTGGCCATCGGTGTATGCTTGAAACCCGAGATCCGCTGAAAGACCATTTAGCTTATCTAAGAGGCTCACAGTTCCTGGGACACCATTCTCAAGAACGTTCGAACCAAGTCCAAGTTGGGGAACAGGATTCCCCGTAAGCATGATTGAAATAAAGATTGCAGGCACCAGATAGGCAAAGATCAGGACGCAATACTGTGCCACCTGCGTGTAGGTGATCCCCTTCATCCCTCCCAGAACGGCATAGATCAGCACGATTACCATACCGACAATCACTCCCGTATTAACCTCGACCTCCAGGAATCTTGAAAACACCACCCCGACCCCTCGCATCTGTCCCGCCACATAGGTGAAGGACACAAATACGGCGCACAGAACGGCCACCACTCGGGCCGTATTTGAGTAATAGCGGTCTCCGATGAAATCAGGAACCGTGAATTTCCCGAAGCGCCGGAGGTAGGGCGCAAGAAGAAGAGCGAGCAACACATAGCCACCAGTCCAGCCCATCAGATACATGGCACCATCACGCCCCATGAAGGAAATAAGGCCCGCCATCGAGATAAAGGAGGCCGCGCTCATCCAGTCGGCGGCGGTGGCCATCCCATTCGCAAGACTGGGAACACCCTTGCCTGCCACATAAAACTCACCGGTCGAGGTTGCCCGAGAGCGAATCGCAATGGCGATGTAGAGGGCAAACGAAAGCCCCACGATCAGAAAGGTCCAAGTTTTTACATCCATGGGTCCAGACTACTGAGATTGATCTCCGAGGATCTCCTTGTCTAACTTGTTCATTACAAGAACATAGACAGCTATTAGCACCACAAAGACATAGATGCTGCCCTGCTGGGCAAACCAAAACCCCAGCGGCACCCCTCCAAGTTTAAATTTGTCCAGCTGGTCTACGAACAGGATCCCGCATCCGTAGGACACAATGAACCAAACGGAGAGGAGCCCTCCCAGCCAGGATAAGTTCTTTCGCCAATACCGGGCCCGGGCGGCGGCGGAGGGGGTCTCGCTCATAGCGGCGGGGTCTAACAATGCAGCGACGCCGAGGGAAGAATTTTTCCAGAATACCGATGTGAGTAAGTCTCCCAAAGAGTAGTGTTTATGACTTTTCAGAGGGGCAGAGGAATGACACCTTAATCGAGCATCCGATGGCCTCCTCTCCAAGTTTCTTAGGTTTTGATACCCTCCCCGCCCACGGAGCCCTCCTCGTTCCTGGACGACTCCGACATGAGGACCTTCTGGCCCTAGCTACCAAGCTAGCACCCCGGAGCCTGATCTGGTTGGTCGAGGAAACTGCCATGGTGGATCCTGCTACCCAGGAATACCTCAACCGTGAGGACATCCTAGCAGTGACTTTTTCCCAAGCCGACCCTGATCCCACAGCTATCGGGAAAGCCCTCACAGATAAAATAAAGGACAATTCCTTGATGGTCTTCATCCCCGGAGATGCGGCAGCTCGACGGGGCACAGCATGCCACATTCCCCCGGATCTGAACGCATTTCTCTGTGAGCTCAAGCTGCCGACCATCCCCATTGCCGTCTCTCTCCCCTCCGAGCTCAAACTTGCCACGGAGTCCGGATCTCGCCTCCCTTCCACAATTTTTGCCCTCGGTGACATGATCCCTGCCAGCGAGGTCACCCTGCCTGCTTACCAGGAAAATCTTCTTCGAGCCTCCGAAAGGAGCTTCAGCTCACGAACCTTTCTGCGAGAATCTCTCAGCAAGCACCTCCTCATCGGACTAAAGAAACACAGTAACATTTCCGTTCACGACGGCACCGATGACAGCTCACTCTCCTACGGCAAACTACTCGCTGCCGCTATCGCCCTCTCAAAAGAGATTCGGAGAAGCACCGACAAAAAAAGGGTGGGAATCATCCTCCCTCCGGGCAAAGGAGGATTGCTCGCAAATATCGCCGTTCTCTTTGCAAACAAGATACCCGTTAACCTGAATTTCACTGCGTCGCAGGAAGCCGTAGAATCAGCAATTAGACAGGCTGATCTCGATAAATTCATTACCGCTGATCCCTTCGTTCGCAAGGTCCCAACCTTTCCTTGGCCGCCCACCCGGGACCTTCTCCTGATAGAGCGTATTCTTCCTGGGATCAAATCGGCGATTACCCGATGGTTCCTTTTTTCCAAGCTCCTTCCGACATGGGCTCTCTCCTTTCTGCTGAAGCTGCACCAATCTGGAAGAGGAGACGATGAGGCCATACTTCTCTTTACCTCCGGATCCTCAGGCGAACCGAAAGGCGTCCCTCTCACTCACCGCAATGTGCTCGCGAATGTGTGCCAGTTTGGCACGCGGTTATCGCTCCCAAAAAATTCGGGAATCCTTGGCTCCCTGCCGCTCTTTCATTCCTTTGGCTGCACAGTCACTCTTTGGTATCCAATCATCGAAGGCACTAGGCTCGTAACTTACCCCAGCCCTCTTGAAACCAAGCGCCTCGCTGAGTTAATTCATGAACACCAGCTTAATCTGCTCTTAGCCACGCCTACCTTCCTTCGTGGATATATGCGCCGGGTAGACCCAGAGCTTCTCTCCTCGCTCGACTATGTCGTTACCGGAGCAGAGAAGCTACCCTCGAACCTTGCCCAGTCCTTCGAAAAGAAATTCGGGAAACTTCCCTTCGAGGGATACGGCCTCACTGAAACCTCACCCGCGACCAACGTTAACCTGCCTGATCCCGAGACTTCAACGGAGAATCTTCCAGTGATATCCTGCAGTAAGCTTGGCTCAGTGGGCCCTTTCCTTCCTGGTATGGCTGTCAAAATCACGGATGCGTCCACCGAGGCACCATGCACAGTGGACCAGAGCGGAATCATCTGGCTTCGGGGCGCCAACGTCTTCCCCGGATACCTGGATCGAGAGGATCTCACCGAGGAGGTCATGATTCACGGCTGGTTCAAAACGGGCGACGTCGGAAGAATGGACGAAAATGGGTTCCTCTACATCGAGGGACGGATGTCGCGCTTCTCTAAAATTGCGGGAGAAATGGTTCCCCATGAAGTCATCGAGGGGCATCTCAACAGGATCCTCAACCTAGACGGAGAAGAGGAGCGGAAGATCACAGTAGTCGGAATACCCGACGAGAAGAAAGGCGAAGTCATCGGTCTCCTCTCAACAATTTCAGGTGACACCCTTCAGCAGGAGCTCGTCGACATCCGTCATCAGCTTATGGACGAAGGCATCCCCTCGCTCTGGTGCCCAAAGGCCATCATCCCGGTGAGTGAGATCCCCCTCCTCGCATCTGGCAAACTCGACCTGAAGGCCTGCAACACCTTGGCGCAGGAGAGCGCACCCGGGGTGTAAAAATGGGAACATGCGAGAGTGCCCGGCCTCATTGGCTCCGACCTCATTTCATGGAGGCAGAGAACCTCCTGCGGTTTGACCGCTTCATGGAGCTCTGTCTTTATGACGTGGAGCATGGGTATTATGCGAAAAACATAAATTCGGTCGGTACTACTGGGGACTTTTCCACGACCCCCAGCCTTTCACCGGTCCTCGCTATCGCTCTCTCTAAAGCCATCATCGCTTCCGGCCTGCACGACGTTATCGAAATTGGGCCTGGTGCTGGAAGTCTCGCCACTCGACTTCTGCTCCAGCTAAAGCCATCCGCATTCTCCTTCCGAAAGCGAATCCGATATCACCTAGTGGAGCGCTCAGCCCCTCTGAGAGCTCTCCTGAAACAACGACTCAGTCGCTCAGTACAATTCCACCCTGACATGCAGTCTGCTCTCAAGGTCACGGGTGGAACTGGCTTTATCATATCCAACGAACTTGTTGACGCCTTTCCTGTTCGGGTGTTTCAGGGAGCCCATGGCGCGATCCATGAGCTTTTCCTTTCTTTAAAAGAGGGCAGCCCTGTCGAGGAGTGGGTGCCCTCCAGCGAACTCCCGGACTCAACACAATTCAACCTCTCTCGAGATCCTAAACAACGCCTGGAGATCCATCACAGTTACCGCACCTGGATCAACCACTGGCTTCCATCTTTTAAAAATGGGAGGGTGATCACCATCGATTACGGTGGCCGGGGAACAGAGATATACCATCGGAAGCCTGAAGGAACACTTCGGGCCTATTATCACCATCAATGTCTCACCGGTTCAGACATCTACAGACTGGGCGGGAGACAGGACCTGACTGCGGACGTCAATTTTGAGGACCTGATTTATTGGGGAGAGCAATCCGGCCTTGCCACAACAAGCTTCATGACCCAGCACGATTACTGTCACCCACACCTCGACCGCACAACGGATACACAAGCAACCGAGTTTCTCACCGACCCCGTGGGGGCCGGAAGTGCCTTCAAGATACTTCAGCAGGAGCGCCCAAAGTCGGCCCTGTTATGATATGATAATTGAGTATACACTTGTCTCGTGACCCGCGTCCTCCTCTTCAGCCTAGCCCTGTCTCTACCGGTATCAGGCTTTGAGATCGCAAGCGATTGCCGCCAAGTAATCGTGGGCACCACAGAAACCTGGCAGAGTTCGCACCTCACCTTATCAGTATACGAGAGGACCCCCGGTCAGTCATGGCAACAAACAGCCGGTCCGTGGAAAGGCCGTTGTGGAAAAAAGGGCCTTGCCTGGGGTCTTGGTCTCCACCCCAAACCCAGCTCTTCGTTGATTAAAGCCGAGGGTGACTGGCGCTCTCCCGCCGGAGTCTTCAGCCTTGGCGGGGTCTGGGGATATGGGACGTCCGTGAAAAGGAGACCCGGTATGAAATACCGCCAAATCACCTCTCGCGACCTCTGGGTTGAAGACCCTACCTCGCCACATTACAACAGGCACCTTGTTCTCAATCGCGAACCCCTTGAGCCTTGGGAGAAGAAGGCCCAAATGCGCCAAAATGACTACCCGCATTCACTGAAGCTCTTTATCGCTCACAATACCGAACCCAAGCCTGTGCCCAGAGCAGGGTCCTCCATCTTCTTTCATATCTGGCGCAGCAGTGGCACACGCCCCACCGCAGGCTGTACTACCCTCAGGGAAATTAACCTCCGCTCTCTCATAGCGGGATTAGACCCCCACAAAAAACCCGTCTACGTCCTTCTCCCCTTACAGGATTACCGCCGACTCAAATCGGCATGGGACCTCCCCTGATATCGCTGGAAAACAGGCCTCCACAGCGATTAACTCCTTGACCGGAACGCCAGCCGCTACTATCTGGGGCGCCCGCTTGTCCTACCCCTAGGGCTCGGACCTCCACCATCATTAAGACTGACATGGCAACTACCGAAGTCATCCTCCGCGAGAAAATAACCGGCTTGGGAGCCGAGGCTGATGTCGTGAAAGTCAAAGCTGGCTTTGCTCGAAACTTCCTCATCCCTCAGGGTAAGGCCCTTGAAGCCACCAAGGGAAATCTTCGAACACTGGAATCTCTGCACGCCAAGCGAGCCCAGAGAGAGACTGAAGAATTAGCCGAAGCTCAGGAATTAGCCGGAAAGATCAGCCGTGTTAAGCCGAAGTTTACTCTCGAGACCGGACAGGGAGGGAAAGCGTTTGGATCGATTACCTCCATGGACATTCAAAAAGAACTGGAGTCCAAGGGTATCATCATTGACCGCACCGCAATTAAGTTGAGCAAGCCTCTCAAGCGATCGGGCAAAAGCGATGTTGAGATAAAGATTCACTCCGAGGTCACTACCACTTTGACCGTCACGGTCGAGACTGAGGAAGGCGCTTCCGGAAGCGGGGAATCTGACAGCTAGAGCGGAAGGAGAGTCCCCCAGCCACACTTGCGCGACCCTAAGTGCCTGCAGCGGCAGCGAGTAAGCTGCCTATCCGGGGTATGCACGCCTAACAATTCGACAAGTTCTTCGCCGGGTTCTTCACACTCGCCCACCCTCCCCTGGGAAGAAAAACCCCTTCTATAAGGGCTCCTCCCAGCCTCTCTCTGTGTGGTTCACATTAACTCGGCCCCCTTAACCAAATCTTACCTTCAGTTAGATTCGCGGCCCTCAGCCCTTGGTAGTTTTCTACCCACCATGCCTTCCGACTCGCCGCCTAACAAGGACACCCCACGCCTGCAAGTTGTAGAGGCTGGTGATCAGGGCGCAGCTCGTGCACTACCCAATGCGATTGGGCCCGAAAAAAGCATTCTCAGCTCCATGATGCAGGAGCCAACGGAATACATCGGTGCCGCGGTTGAGGAGCACCTCGCTCCCGCTCATTTCTATATTCCCTCTCATGGCACTCTCTATGAAACGCTCTTGGAGCTTTATGAGAAAGGCCAGCCTATCGAACTGGTCTCTCTGACCCAGCTGCTGAAAGACCGTAATCTTCTCGAAAACCTCGGAGGACCGGGTGAGTTAACAACCATTTACACCTACTCCCCGACGGCGGCCCACTTCGAGCACCACCTTGGTATCGTCAAGGCCAAGCATATTCTCCGATCTGTTATCTCCTCCTGCACGGACTCAATCAGCAAGGCTTACGACGACCCCGAGGATGTTCAGGCGTTCCTCGATGCCGTGGAATCCAAAGTCTTCGCAATCAAGGAAGATTCGGAAGTTCAGGGAGAGACAAAGGTTGGAGACCTTATCGAGGGCGTCATCGAGGTTCTGCAGCAGTTCATGCATAACGAGCGCCCACTTGAAGGCGTATCGACTAAATACACCAAGCTCGACGAAATGAGCAAAGGCCTGAAGCCTGGGGAGATGTTCATTATCGCCGCGCGTCCTTCGATGGGGAAAACATCGCTCATGATGAATATCGTGGAGCATGTCGCCATTGAGCAGGATATCCCGACCCTGGTATTTTCATGCGAAATGAGTGCCCAGCAGATCGTGCAACGACTCCTTTTCTCAAGAGCCCGTTACAGCATGGCCAATCTCCGCCCCGGCCTCCAACCCACCAAGGAAGAGCTTCAGAACATCCTTGATGCCTCCAAGCAGTTAAAGGCTGCGCCGCTCTATATTGACGACACCCCCGCAATTCCCATTGGTGACGTTCGGGCAAAAGCACGCCGAAAGAAGCGCGACTCTGACATTGGATTGATCGCGGTCGACTACCTCCAGCTCATGCGCTCGCAATCGCGCCAAGCAGAAGGCTCCCGCGAGCGAGAAATCGCCGAGATTTCTGCCGGGCTCAAGGCCCTCGCGAAGGAACTTAATATCCCCATCATTGTCCTCGCCCAGCTCAACCGTGGCCCCGAACAGAGAGGGGGCGCTCCACGGATGTCTGACCTACGGGAATCCGGCTCACTGGAGCAGGATGCAGACCTCATCGGTCTTCTCTACCGGCAGGAGTATTATGACAATACCACACCGGAGGGCGACGACGCCGACCACGAGCGCGATGCTAACCAGGGCAAGGCAGAACTCATTATTGCCAAGAATCGAAATGGCCCAACAGGCAATGTGGAGCTCACCTTCCTCAAGCAGCTCATGCGTTTTGAGACCCGCGCGCCAGAACCCCACGATTAGAAGAGCCACATGGGCAATAACCATGCTGCATCCGAGGGCAGCACTGGTTTTCTCCTGATCCTTGGGGTAAAGGCCTCCACCCCAGATTCTCACTGAAAAAAGGAGAGATAAAGAGTAGTATCCGGTTGTTACAGGACGTTTCCTAACCGGAATTAATGGCATCGAACCCGATCACACTTAGCCTCTCCGGCTTCAACCCGAAGGTTTTGCTCTGCGCTATTGCCTGCCTCGGTGCAGCTGCTAGCGCCGGTGAGACTGCTGATGATCCTAGGAGCGCCTCGGAGACCAAGAACTCTCTCAGGGCAGGAAAGGATTTCTGGTCGTTCCAGCCCATCACCCACCCCTCTCCTCCTCTCGTTCAGGTGCCCGACTGGCCACAGACCAAAATCGACCACTTCATCCTCGCTGCCCACCACCGCCACAACCTCTCTCCGGTGGCCAATGCACCTGCCACTACGCTTCTCAGGCGTATTTACTTCGATCTGATAGGTCTGCCTCCGAGCCCTTCTCAAATCTTGGCCTTCCTTGAAGCATCCAGAATCAACCGAGAGGAGGCAATCGCGACTGTCATTGACAACCTCCTCTCGAGTCCCAGCTTCGGCGTCAAGTGGGCAAGACACTGGCTCGATATTGCCCGCTACTCGGAATCCACTGGGGGTGGGCGCACTCTCTTATTTGGTGAAGCATGGAGATACCGTGATTACGTGGTCAACTCCTTCAATTCTGACAAACCCTATGACCGCTTCATCCGCGAGCAAATAGCTGGCGATCTGATGAAGAGTGGAACCCTCGAGGAGCAGCAACAGGCTTTGATTGCCACGGCGTTTCTCCTCCTGGGCCCAACCAATTATGAACTTCAGGACAAGACGGTCCTTGAGATGGACATCATCGATGAGCAACTTGACACTATCGGCAAGACCTTCATGGGCTTGACCGTAGGCTGCGCCCGCTGCCACGATCACAAATTCGACCCAATCAATTCCGAAGACTACTACGGAATGGCGGGCATTCTAAAGGGAACCAAGGTCGTGATTCACAGCAACGTGTCTACTTGGAATAAGCGCCCCCTCCCCCTCTCTCCTGAAGACGAACGACTTCATAAAAAGCGAGCAGCCCGCATCAAGACTCTTCAGCAGGAGATATCGCTCCTCCGCAAAAAGAAGCCGAAGTCCTCTGTCCTGATAAGCTCCCTCAGTGGCATTGTGGTAGACGATGAGAGGGCCGAGAAAAAAGGAGAGTGGACTCGCTCAACCTCGAATAGCGGATATGTGGCTGCAAACTACCTCCATGATGGAGCCGCCGGCAAAGGAGAGAAAGAAGTCCGATACAGGGCTAGGGTTCCCGGAGATGGAAAATTTGAAGTCCGCATCTCCTACACCGAAGGAACTAACAGGGATCGCAAAGTCCCTGTGATCGTCCGTCACGCCGATGGAGAAAAAATCAACTACGTTGACCAGACCCGCCGCCCTCCTATTGATGGGAGCTTCATCTCACTCGGAACATACGACTTTCTCGCAGGCGACTGGGATGTCGTTATTGTTTCCAATAAGGGAACAACGGCGCATGTCATCGCCGATGCGGTGCAGTTAATTCCGGAAGGGGAAGCTCCCAATAGCATCAAGGCCACCTCTCCAGAGGAGACTGGGCGAACAAAAGAGCAGCTTGCCTTGTTAGAGAGCGAGCTCCAATCCTTAAAGAAAGCAGGAAGCGCTTCTGCGATGGTGATCGCTGCCGAGGAGGCTCCTGACCCCAGGGATATCCCTATCGCCCTGCGTGGTAACGCTCACGAAGCCGGGCCTAACGCTCCCAGGGGCTTCATCAAAATTCTTCAAGCGAATCCAATTCCTGTAATAGCTCCAAAATCAAGCGGACGAGCAGAGCTCGCCGATTGGATTGCCAACCCTAAAAATCCCCTCACTGCCCGGGTGTATGTCAATCGGATCTGGCATCACCTCTTTGGTCGAGGGATCGTGCAGTCAGTGGACAACTTCGGTCAGATGGGCGATTCACCCTCAAACCCTGAGCTTCTCGACCACCTTTCAACTCTCTTCATCGAAGAAGGCTGGTCCACCAAGGCCCTCATTCGCAACATCATGTTGTCCAGAGTATATCAACTGAGCTCTTTATCCATGCCTTCCCAAGCGTCGACTGATGTTGAAAATCTCTATCATTGGCGCCAGAACCACCGACGTCTTCAAGCTGAGGCCATTCGGGATTCTATTCTGTCGGTAAGCGGCACGCTCGATGAAAGACTTGGTGGCAACACCGTGAAACCCGGCACTAAAACAGAGTATGGCTATCAATTTGGCGGGACACGGAGGAGCATCTATACGCCTGTTTTCCGCAATACACTGCCGGAGATCATGCAGGTTTTTGACTTCGCGGATCCCAACCTAGTAACAGGAGCTAGAACAACCAGCAGCGTCCCTACTCAGGCACTCTTCATGATGAACAACCCCTTCGTGCAGGAGCAGGCGAAACTCGCCGCGGAACGCCTGCTGAAAGAGCCCCTTTCTGGAGAAAGCTCTAGAATTGACCATTCCTATCTCCTTGCTCTTGGACGCCCTCCCACTGACCGCGAAGAGCAAATCCTTCTGTCATACCTGCAAACCAATACTAACTCCAAGGAATCCTGGACACAGATCTTTCAGAGCCTCTTTGCCAGCCTGGACTTCCGGCATCTTCATTAGGGCAGACTTGAAGCCGGACAATACAGCCTCTATTATTTTCGACCAAGAAGAGGCGCTCTTACTCGAAGCTTCACTCCAACGATGAATATCTCCCGCCGACATGCCCTTCGCGATATGGCCTGCGGATTTGGTGGCCTCGCGATGGGCGCCCTCGCCCACCAGAAGGCAAGGGCTGACGGCGCAGTTCCTCCCGGCAAAATTCTTCACCATTCCCCCGGGGCCAAGCGCGTTATCTTTCTCTTTATGGCTGGAGGTGTCAGCCACGTGGATTCCTACGACTATAAGGAAAACCTCTTCCGGGATGATGGCAAAATGATCCGGTTCGATGATGCCAGAACGCTGGCAAAGACGCGTAAGATCGTTGAGCACCGGGTAATGAAGCCACTGTGGAACTTCGAGCAATATGGTCAGACCGGACAGCATGTCAGTGAGCTCTTCCCGCATACTGCCAGGCATGTAGACGACCTTTGCTTCCTGAAGGGGATGCACACCGAGGGAGTTGCCCACGGACCAAGCACTCTGTTTCTTCACACCGGCTCGATAAACCTTGTCCGGCCCAGCATGGGCTCGTGGACGAACTACGGGCTAGGAACCGAAAATAACAATCTCCCGGGTTTCGTCAGCATTGGCCCCGCGATGGGCAATGGTGGACCGCGTAATTTCAGTAATGCCTTCTTGCCCGCAGCATACCAGGGAACTCCTGTGGGAAGAGCTGGCATTCCAGCAAAGGAGGCAACAATCAGGAATCTCGTCGACTTTCAAAACAACCCAACACAACAGCGAGACCAATACGAACTCCTGCGCCAATTGAACGCTGAACAGGCAGAGCGAATGCCGGGAGATGACAAGCTTGAAGCTGTCATCAGCTCCTTTGAATTGGCCTGGCGGATGCAGAATAATGCTCCCGACATCCTTGATCTTTCTCGGGAAAGCCCCTCCACTCTCGAAATGTATGGTATCGGTGAAAAACACACCGATAATTTTGGACAATACTGTCTCCGAGCCCGCCGGCTCAGCGAGGCTGGAGTCCGTTATATACAGGTCAACTACACCGACAACTCCAACAACCCTGCGTGGGATCAGCATTCCAATATGCCCAAGCATATCGAACATGCACGTGCGACAGACAAACCGGTCGCAGGGCTTCTTGAAGACCTCAAGCGCCGCGGCCTCCTGGAGGATACCATCGTCTGGTGGGGAAGTGAATTCGGGCGCACTCCTTACGCTCAGAATAAAGGAACAGGCAGAGACCATAATCCGGACGGGTTCACGGTCTGGCTGGCTGGCGGAGGGTTCAAACCCGGCATATCATACGGACAAACTGACAGCCACGGTCATCACGCCGTTGAGGAACAGGTTCACATGCATGATCTCCACGCCACCATCCTGCACCAGCTTGGACTTGATCATAAGAAGCTCACCTACCGCTACGATGGCCGCGACTTCCGCCTTACCGACATCTTCGGACGCGTTGTCAGAGAAATCCTTTCCTAATCTGTGCCACCCCCAGAATCAGCTGTTTTAACGGGCGCTTCTTTCGCGATGCCTGATCAAATAAAAAGCCGGGCGCATTGGCCCGGCTTTTCGATTGAAACTCTGCCTCGGCTTAAATCACTTTGGTAACTCCGGGCTCAGGGCAAGGGTAAAGACCAGTTTCAGGATCCATTTTGGGACCAGGATCTGCATCCCATGCATAATTTTTCGGCATGATACTGATCTCAGAGTTGAGAGCCTCATCCCACTTCAATTCCTTTCCGGAATAGGTAGCCATTCGCCCAATGATCGAAGTCATCGTGCTTTCCGCCGTATAGTACGCGTTGTTGATTGGCTTATCCTCCCTGATGTGGCGGTGCAACTCGTCATGCTCTACCTGGTAGGGGTTCTTTGATTTCTCGTTCAGCTTCCAGATAATCTTGCCGTCGTTGTCAGTGATCCTCCCCGGGTAGGCGCGGCCCTTTTCCCCGATGATGACTTCCGTGACTCGGTTCATGCACCCTCTCTGGTGGCGGCATTGGGAGTTGGTATAACCTCCGCCCTCATATTGAAGCTCCACAAAGTGGTGATCGAAGATCTCTCCAAAGTCGGGCCCGATCCTCTGCTGCCTTCCCCCCATTCCCTGTGCAACTGTGGGATGCCCTCCCATGAACCAGTTGGCCACATCCAGATTGTGGACATGCTGCTCACAGATGTGATCGCCGCAGAGCCAGTTAAAGTAGTACCAGTTTCTCATCTGATATTCCATCTCAGACTGCTCCTTTTTCCTCGGACGAACCCATACTCCACCACCATTCCAGTAGACCTGACTACCAAGCACCTTACCAATTCGTCCTTCCATCACCTCCTGATGCGTCGCCGTATACGATTTTTGATAGCGACGCTGAAGACCACAGACCACCTTGAGCTTTTTGGCATCGGCCTCTTTGGCAGCCGCCAGCACTCTTCGGATCCCTGCCGCGTCAGTGGCAACCGGCTTCTCCATGAAGACGTGTTTACCTCTTGAAACGGCATACTCAAACATCTCAGGACGAAATCCGGGAGGCGTTGTCAAAATGACCATGTCCGCAAACTCGATGGCCTTCTTGTAAGCATCGAACCCATGGAACATTCGCTCTGCGGGAACATCGACCTTCTCTTTGAAGCGACCCTTGATATTGTTAATGACCCCCTGTGTCTTATCAGGAAAGGCATCGGCCACGGCGACAAGCTTCGCACCCTCAACATTCAGGGTTTGAGAAACCGCACCTGTTCCCCGTCCTCCGCAACCAACGAGGGCTACCTTGATTTCACTTTTACCCTCGACCTGCGCATAAGCAGCAACAGGCAATGACGTAGCAGCTGCCGCTACCCCGCTCGTTTTGAGGAACTTCCTCCGGTCAGATTGAATGGAATCTTCCATGATATTATATTGTGTAGTGTCGGCTAGGAACCTTCTGCTTAGGAGGTCCCTTAACTGGTTCAGGCCAGAGAATCGCGCGGGCGCACCACTCCCTGAAACCGAGTATAGGTGATCCTTTAAAAACGATTCTTGAAAGCCTTTTCTCTCATGAAACTACCCGAAACCCTAAAAAAGAGAAGCCGATGGGAGATCTCTCATTCGGGACCTGTGATATAACCGGTTCTCCCACGTGAGCATGCCAACGGATAACGACTTAAACCGCGGAAAAGGCGGGCTTAATCAGCCTCAAAGCAGGTAAAACCATCCTTAGAACTCCGGATGGCATCTTCTTTCTTTGACCAACGCCACTAAGGGGGTTAGGGAAACAACCGTGAAGACTTTCAAGCTCCTCGCTGTCGCATCAACGCTCCTCAGTCTATGCCCCGCTCTCGCCGATGAATTCAAGGTTGCTGGCCTGACCTTCAACGGACCCGAGCAATTCGTCTCAGTCAAACCAAGCTCCTTCATGCGCAAGGCTCAGCTCAAGGTGGGTGTCGATGCCGCCGAAGGCCAAATCGTTTTCTTTCACTTTGGCCCTCAAGGCGGGGGCGGCCTCCAAGCCAACATAGATCGCTGGTACGGTCAGTTCACAGAACCGAAGAAAGACATCAACGCTAAGACGGAAAAATCGAAGGCGGGTGAAGCAGCCGTGACCTTCGTTTCCGCTGAGGGCACATTCAAGGCAGGACCACCTCGTGGCCCAATTGAGGAGAAGCCGGGATACGCTCTTCTCGGAGCAATCATCGAGAGCAAACAGGGTGCGATCTTTGCCAAGTTTACCGGCCCCAAGGCAACTATTTCAGCTCAAGCGGCCGCCTTCAAAAAAATGATCACCGAGGCAAAGTAGGCATCCCTCGGCTCATCATTTAATTGGACCCTTTCCCCATCAGCCGCTGAGCGGCATCTGAGCTGCTTTTCTTCCCGTGAACTGAGAACCTCGATCCGAGGCTAGGAATTTCGTGAACCTGCGACCCCGCCGAGGGGATCGATCTCCTGACTTCAGGCGAGGCATTCCGAAAACCTGGTATCACGTGGATGGACCAGGTCTCTTGGCGCCAAGACCCTGTTATCAAGGCCCACAAGCACCAGGCGTCCGCGGAAAGGGAATCACATCTCTGATGTTCTGGACACCAGTGACCATCATCAACATTCGTTCAAAACCTAGCCCAAACCCTGCGTGGGGAACGCTTCCGAATTTCCTCAGGTCGAGATACCACTGGTAATCCTCCTCACTGAGGCCTTCAGACCTCATGTTATCTTGAAGCACTTCAAGACGCTCTTCCCGCTGGCTACCGCCTATGATCTCTCCGATTCCCGGCACCAGAACATCCATTGCTGCTACGGTCTTCTGGTCATCATTCCGTCTCATGTAGAAGGGCTTAATTGTTTCCGGATAGTCAAAAACCGTCACCGGTGATTTGCAATATTCCTCGGTAAGATAGCGCTCATGCTCGGACTGAAGATTCTCGCCCCATGCCACAGGATACTCGAAGTCGTGCCCGGAGTCCTCAAGAACCCTGACTGCGTCCGTATAGCTAATCCGAGCGAATGGCCGCTCCACGATCATCCTCAACCTCGGCTCCAACTCCTTATCCACAAATTTTGAAAAGAGTCCGAAGTCATCTCCAGGGCCATCCAGAATTTCCTGTGTGAGCTCCTTAACGAAAGATTCTGCGAGATCCATGTCGCCCTCAAGATTGCAGAAGGCCATCTCCGGCTCTATCATCCAGAACTCAGACGCGTGACGGGAGGTATGAGAATTCTCCGCGCGAAAGGTTGGCCCAAATGTATAAATATTACTCAACGCACAGGCAAATGTCTCCCCCTCAAGCTGCCCACTCACCGTGAGGTGAGCAGGCTTCCCAAAAAAATGTTCACCGTCCTGAAGATCTGCGCCGTCCGTGTTTACTTTGAACATCTCCCCCGCTCCCTCGCAGTCATTGGCCGTGATGATTGGCGTATGGACGTAGACAAAGCCTCGCTTTTCGAAAAAGTGATGCACGGCAAGCGCGAGGCGGCTTCGGGTCCGGAACACCGCTCCGAAAAGGTTTGTTCGAGGCCTGAGATGGGCGATCTCCCGAAGAAACTCTGGACCATGTCGTTTTTTCTGCAGGGGGTAATCCTCTGGCGCGCCCCCCATCAGCTCTAACGCTGTTGCCTGCAATTCCCAGCTCTGGCCCTCCCCGGGTGAGGTTACCAGATTTCCCTCAACTCTGATTGCCGACCCTGTCGACATCATCTGGATATCCTCGTAGCCATTCACTCCAGCATCAGCGATCACCTGCAAACCAGCGAGACAACTACCATCATTGACCTCAAGAAAGGAGAAATCCTTGGAATCGCGCCGGGTGCGCACCCATCCGGCGACGCTGACACCCTCAGCCGCTTCCACCCGGTTGAGTACTTCTTTCACGGACGTCCGCATGCCCCTCTTTACGACGAACGAGCGGGGCTGCAACGAAGAATTCGAATGGCACTACGATTCATATCCCCACCGACGGAGCGCGAATCACTCCCTTCTAAATTCTAGCAGTAGCCCTTACCTCAATCCACCGGGCCGGGGAGCTCGTGCTTTCGGCTTATCAAACTCGAGATAAGTCATCCCGACTACTCTGTTCTGAACCGGGTCTACACTGTCGACTCGCATCCTCCTCAGAGTGTAAGAATCTCCCACCTTCATCACATCCGTGACCGCGAACCTTTTCAAAGGCTTCCCTCCCTTATCATAGCCAACCACCTGCATCAGAGCCTGCGACTTCTTATGAACCCAGACTCGCACCTGAACGTAGCGCCCTGTCTGCGTGGGGTTGACGAGACGAACTACCCAACAGTCCTGCCCCTTGACCTTTTCCAAGCCGTCAACCTGACCCCCAGGCCAGTAGAGAAATCGCATCGCCAAGTCTTCGTAGGATAAATCTGTTTTCTCGATCGGCTCCCCTAGCTTCTCCTCAGGAAATCTAACAGTTTTTCCATCTGCCAACTCGAAGAGGTCATAACGGTTTTCCCCGAGACGCATGTGAAAGCGAATGTCCTTTCCCTTATTTGGTCGCGTGTAGCTCAATTGAATATCCTGACCTCTCAGATAGAGACCGACTGGGAACTTGGTCTCTCCTTTCCGTATATACCCCTTTAAATCCTGATGCTGTAACGTCGTTACAAATCTGGCGGTCTTCAGCAAGGCATCAGCATTGGGGGCTCCCTCCTGTGCACCGACGGGAACTGCACTAAGCGCAAAAACGCAAACAAATAAGAACGCAGACCAAGGTGCCGAAGTCATGGGGGAATATCGCAGTGACCTCTCTAAGACGCAAGAGTGGCTTCTTTATTCAATCCACTCGTTTTATTAATCAACACCATCTTTCACGAATCAGTGTCCATATTTTTGAGAGTATCAATGGAGTTTCTGTTAATAAGCGGCGGGTTGTTCACGATTGGAGAAAATTTTTACGCCGGGAGCGTATTGCTGCTTGCGGCCTGATCGCCGAGGGGACTTGGATAGCCCAGCATCTCCTGCATCTGTCATGAGTCTCCGCCAGCAACTGACCGACATCCTCCCAACGATTCTTCCCTCTAGCCCGAAGGAGGCGACAAAAGGCACAGAACTTATCAGGCTCGTGAGGCTTCGGCTGGAAGGTGACTACTCAGACGCCTCCCTTCGCTACCATTTTTCGATCATGTCCTGCGATCCCGCCTCGCCCATCGCGAAGGTTGAGAAGGGACAGGGTTATTACCGCCGGGCAGCCCCGGTTCCGGCATTGTCAGGAGCGCAGGATCTTCTCTCCATGACCCAAGGGCGCCTTGACGACTTCGCAGGAGACATTGGAGCAGTGGATCACATCCTGCAGAGGATCCGTAAATTCCGAGCCGCCGCCACACGCTACTGCGAAGTCAACGGTCGCTTTCCCTATCCATTCAGGGATGCTCTGACCCGCGATTCCCCCCTCGGCAACCTGTGGAAGTTTCCAGATATGGTAGTCGTTGACTGGGAAGGCGGCGAACCAGCAGATCAACTACTCAATCTCGACCCTGAAACCCTTGCTCTCAAGAGCGGGCTTGGCATACCTCCTTACCGGATTCAATCCGTGACGCTGCGCCTTGTCCCGAATCTCGAGTTATTCCGGGAAGAATTTTTTCAGGCATTGAGCGTGAGCTCATGGTGTCAGGGTGGAGAACTATTTTATGCCGGTCCCATTGAGGATGAGGCCCTGGCCGACGCCCTGCGCCAGCTAAGCAACCGCTTCGGGATTGGAATTACTACATTTGGCCTGACGGCTGAAATGCTCGATGAACTTCCTGGGCCCGAGCATATTCTCACTGCGCAACCCCGTGAGACAGAGGCCCTTATGGAGCGCTTCGATGTGAGACGCATTGCCAGCCCCCGCCTTAAGGATCATCTGGACTGGGCATCTCTTGATGCAATCCGCTCCGACAACGAGGAAGTCCGGAGGCTTTTCAACTGGCTGACCGAGTGCATCGAAACAGAACAGGTCCGCCCTTTTGAGCGAGAGCGCTAGACCCATCCTCGTAAGGAGCGAGCCCTCGGTCACATGGTCATTCCACCGTCAATCGCTATCACCTGCCCAGTCAGGTAGCGAGCTTCCGGACTGGATAGATAGAGCGCAAGACTTGCGATCTCCTCGGTGTTCCCCATGTCTTTCAAAGGCACCCTCTTGATGATTTCATCCTGCACCTCCTCACTGAGAGCATCTGTCATGTCGGTTCGAATGAACCCCGGGGCGATCGCATTACAGGTAACCTTCCGTGAAGCAAGTTCACGAGCGACCGACTTCGTAAAACCTATCAATCCCGCCTTCGAGGCCGCGTAATTCGCCTGACCGGCATTACCGATAAGACCAATTACCGAACTGACATTAAGGATGCGTCCGCCACCAGATTTCATGAGAGGACGCTGAAAGGCCTTCACTGCATTGAACGCTCCTTTGAGGTTTGTATTCATTACTGCATCCCAATCCTCACCGGTCATGCGGAGTAGCAATCCGTCACGCGTAATGCCCGCATTGTTGATGAGAATGTCCACTCCCTCGAAGTCCGTCACGATTTCCTTACCGACCACCTGCATCGCATCGGAATCGGCCACATCGACTGCGAAGGGTGTCGCGGCGTTGGAATATTTCTGGTTTATAGCGGCCGCAGCCTGCCCACAGCTTTGCTCATTACGGCTAAGAACGGCCACCCGTGCCCCTTCAGCAGCAAAGGCCTCTGCGACGGCCAGGCCGATGCCTCGGCCTGCTCCGGTCACGACCACTCTCTTATCCTTAAATTGATCCATGCGGGTGGTTTGCGATGAAATCGAGCGATTCAAAAGATTTATTCTCTCCAGATCTGCCCATTCTACTAGAAGGACATTCCATAAAAACTGGCACCCTTACCCTATAACGGGAGCCCCGAACGCCTTGAGGAACGATACTTCAAGCGCAAGATTTTCCGGCACGTTGGTATTCAGGAGATCTCTGAGCTCTTGCAGAGTCTCGATTCTGGAAAGGAGCCCGGCCATATCCTGAGACTCCGCAAGCTTCATGGTATCCCCTCCATACTGAGAGAAGCTCAGTGCTTTGGAGCCTGCTTTTTGCCTCACTGCATCGCCCAACCACGTAATCAACCAGTCTACCAGAGCGGAACGAACAGCGAGATACTCGGAAGCGCCCAGAGCCTCGTAATACTTCTCACGTTCATCCAGCCAGTCCCCCTCTGTTGCCTGCTTGTATGTATCTGATTCCAGCTTCAACGCTTCCTTATTGGCCGCGTTGATGGCGTCCTTTCTTTTGTTCAGCAAGGACTCAAAGGCGGACTTCAGAAGCAACGCACTGTGTGCTGAAGGCTTAGCGGCACTGTGAGCCAGAATTGAGGCAAAGGCCGCACTCTCCTCCTCTTCAAGAAATCTATTTTCGCCGTTGGATTGCAGTACGATCTCAACGCAACGAGAGCGAATCGTTGGCAACAGAATATCCGCATTGGAAGTTAACAAGAGCAGAAGACAACCCGGCGGCGGTTCCTCCAGGGTCTTAAGAAAGGCGTTTGCCGGCTCGTCAAACATACGGTCCGCATCAACAACCACGCCGATTTTCCATATTCCCGAGGGGGCAGCCAGATGCATGCTACGCTCCAGACCACGAATATCATCAATAAGAATCCTCCTTGACCTCGAACGAGGCCGAACAACCCTCACAAACTCTCCCTCGAGATCATCGAGATCCACCGAACTGGACGACTCCGGGGATTCTCCAAAAAGATCTGATCCATCACCTGTCTCAACAGGATTAACCAGCGCGACAACCCTGGCCGCAAGATCCCGCTTACCACTGCCCGCAGCTCCGGAAATCAGAAAGGCATGCGCGAGTCGGCTCCGTGCATGGGCACCCTCAATTAAATTGAAAGCCATCTCCTCCGTCAGCGCCATGCTTCAATCCAACGGATCCCAGAGCGGCCTGCAATTAAAACCGACTCCCATCCAGCGCCGGCCACTGACTCATTTCCCAGATTTACGACTTTTCCTTTTCCCAGGCCTAAAACAGCATCATCTGCGTGGCCCTTCAGGACTTTCTTGAGCCTATGATCTTTTACTCGGGCAGGATTCCGCCGCATTGGACAAAACGAGTGAGTTTTGCCCCGTGTTCGTCCCTAATGGACGTATTCCAGCCATCGAGACCCAACCTAGAATCCTCCGACCTCTGATCTTTGCATCGATGAGCGAGTCTTCCCTGAAACAGATGCTTCACCGAGGCGAGGCCGTTTGCTACTCACGGAGCTGACTGGACATTTGGCCTGCCGGGGGCAACCTCGAGGCGCACTGGTTTTATATCATGATAAGGAAGGCGAAGGTTCGTGAATTACTTGGCGTGTCCACCGTCTAACTGAAAAGATGAAATCACACCTTATCATCGCGGCGCTCATCGCAATAATCACGGCGCCACTGCAGGCAGACTGGCAGGACGAAGTTACCTCCCGTCAACCAGACCCTTCATTTCTGACCATCAGGCCTGTTCACCTCAGCTTCCAGATAAACTGGAATGGCAAGATTAACTCTGGGCACATGAATATGCTCTTCGGTCGAGAAGACGACCGCTACCCCTCTCACTTTATCACCCAGATTTATGGCGCCAGCACCGGGCTCGCGCGGTCGCTGTATCCCTACGACTACAGCTTCACCTCATTCCTAAAATACGACTCTTACCTGCCATCGATGTTTACCTCTTTAGAAACGACGAGCAAGGGACGCACCGATACCAGTAACTGGTATGGCCCGACTGTCCGCAGCAGGGAGACTTTCACCCCCTCCCGCGGGAGCTCAGGCTCCAAAAAGAAGAACTCCACCTTTTCCTTGCGCAAGGCCCCCATCTACGATTTTGCCTCTGCTCTGATCTATCTGAGGCGACTCGAAATGAAAACCGGCGAGAAAGCAGTTATCGTGGTCCATCCATTCGCAAGCCCCTATTTAGCAAGGATTTCCGTCCTGCGAAGGGAACCCCATCGGGGCCTGAAATGCATCAAAATGGACATCAAACTTCAGAAGATCGGAGCGGGAGGGAAACTGATCAAATACGATAAAATGAAGACTGCCACCCTCTGGCTCAGCGATGATCACGAACGCCTTCCGGTGGAGCTCCGAACCGAGGTCTTCATTGGTGATGTGCGAGCAATATTGACGGGAAAAAAATACCTGTAAAGGACATCCATCGATCCTTCTTCCTGCTCCGCTTGCCTGCCAACATTACTCTCTGAATTTTTCATAACAGAGTTTCTGTTAGGTGCAACTGTATCCCTTCCTTGAACTGTCGCCGGCTTGCACCATTCAACGAATTAGCACACTCTTCTCCCTATGAAGGTGAGCGCTCACTGCGGAGGATTTTGCCAGACCAACGGCTACCTCCTGGAAACAACAGAGGGGGCAGTCGCCATAGACGCCCCAGAGGGAATGTTTAACTTCTGCAAACAAAGAGATTGTAAACCGACCGGTCTGTTACTGACCCATCAACACTTCGACCACATCGAAGATGTATCGCTATTTCAGCAGGCAGGAGTCCGCATCTATGCCTCCGCGCCATTTTCACCCGAACTCCAATTGACAGATCTTGCTGCAAAATGGGGAATCCCCCTGACATGCCCGGAATTCTCGGTCGATGAAGTTTTCACGGCAGAAACGAGCCCGATCCGAATCAATGGAATCGAATTTGAGCCGATCCCCGTCCCTGGCCATTCCCCCGATTCTTTTGTGTTCCACGTGGCACTTTTCCAAAAACTTTTCTCGGGAGATACTCTTTTCTCCGGGGGTGGGATTGGACGCACCGACTTTCCTCATGGAGACCATGAACTCTTATTATCAGGGATAAAAACCAAGATATTAACTCTCCCAGCTGCGACTCAACTTCTGCCTGGCCACGGCCCGACTGGTAGTATTGGCGAGGAAGCTCACAATAATCCATTTCTCCAATAGTTTAAAAAGATTTGCGGTAGGTCTAGTGTACCCCGGTGGGAATCTGGCTTACCCCCCCTATTCAAGGATCCTTTGGGGGAATTTCCCACTGGATTGGCCGTGTCTCCTCTGCAAGACTCTTTCCGGGAGGAGTTCGGTCCTTCCCCTACCAGCGATTGTATGTCATCCGACCAAGGCCCCAACTCAAAGGACCAGCGTACGCCCTTACCCGATAGCCTGAGGAGGCAACTGGAAGCGTTTCGTGGGCGCTTGTGGTTTATCAAGGTCGCAGAAGCCCTGTTAGCGGGCCTCTTCGGGCTTCTCTTTTCCTATCTGATCGTATTCGGCTTGGATCGCATTTGGAACACCCCACCGACAGTGCGGCTCGTGATTTTATTGGGCGGAACGTCTCTGTTCACCCTTTTCGCTCCCTACTGGATCCATCGATGGGTTTTCAGGCATCGCCGCGAAGCCCAGCTAGCGCGGCTAATCGCACGAAAGTTCCCTCGTCTGGGAGACCGAATGCTCGGCGTTGTGGAGCTTCAGGATCAAACAGAGAGCAAAGAAGCTCTCTCCCCGGAGCTAAGAGCCGCTGCGATGAAAGCTGTAGCCCGGCAAGCAGAGGGCCGAAACTTGAAAGCTGCGTTACCGTCCCCCCGTCACTTGCGGTGGGGCCTGATGGTAGCTCTGACTGCAGCGATCATAGGGGCCGCCCTGTGGAAGGTTCCGAAACCAAGTCAGAACGCGTTTGAGCGCTGGCTCAAACCATTCTCGGATGTGCAACGCTACACATTCACCAAGATCAGCGACTTTGAAGAGACCATGATCGTCCCGATGGACGAGCCTTTCAGTGTAACACTCACTCTGAGCGAACTTTCTGATCAGACGCCGACCAGTGGTGTTGCAAGATTCGGGATCCAAGAGCCTGTCTCGGCCCAGCTTCAGGACGACAACAAGAGCTATACTTTTGATTTCCCCGGGCAGTCTGAGCCAGGGCGCGTCTTGATTAACATCGGAGATGCTCGACCTGTCATACAAGTGCTTCCACAAACCCGGCCCGCCATTAAATCGGTGCGAGCCACCATCGTCTACCCTGACTATCTACAACTCCGAGATAAAACAAAGGAGCTCCGGGTGGGCACGCTTTCAGGTGACGTGGTGGTAGGAAGCAAAATTTCTCTCGAGGCCACTACACTCGAGGGCCGCGAGTTGAAAGCCGGGACGCTCACCATCGAGGAGCTCCCCAAAACCACCGAGCGCGACCTATTTGACAACGACTTCGACCTCCCTGGAGACAATCAGGAACCCAGCGAAACTGCTGAGGATTCAAATTCAGGTTCTCCCCTCGAAGCGAACTCCCCGCCTGACGGGGAGCCAGAAGCTGGGCCCGCTCCCCCACGAATTCTTCCGCTCAGGGTCACGGGTTCCCAGCTGAATTCACCATCCATCTCTCTTCAGTCCCAACCTCTCCAACTTCAGATGAACTGGGAAGACGTGAACGGTTTGGAGGATGCAGGAGGGCACAGAATTCGAGTCGAGCCCCTCGATGACCAGAGGCCCCTCGCTTACATTCAAGACATCGAGAGGCAAACGGTCCTCCTTGAAGAGGAGACCGTCAGCTTCGAAATTATCGCGGAAGACGACTATGGCACAAAGCATATAGGATACGAGTGGACTGGCGAATTCACAAAGCCAACTGACGAGACTCCTTCCAGAGGAAGCCACATTCTGGAGCTCGGAGCACCCAACCAGCGGCGACTCTCGGGAGCAGTTCACTTTTCACCCAAAACCCGGAATATTCCTGCCCAGAAGCTCCAGGTGCGTGCCTTCGTCGAGGACTACTTTCCCGGACGAGGACGGGTGTATTCCGAGCCCATCACTCTCCATATCTTGACTAAAGACGAGCAAGCCCAACTGCTGAAAGACCAGTTCGACCGTATTATTGGTGAGCTCGAGGATGCCGCGCGCCGCGAACAGAATAATTTCGACGAGAACCGTCGAATCGAACAAGACGGCGCCGAAAAGCTTCAGGAAGAGGCCAACAAGGAAAGGCTGGAGCAGCAGGAGATGAATGAGGCAGAGAATATCGAAAAGATGTCTGAGCTGTCAGAGCGGATGGAAGAGCTTCTCGGGGAGGCGCTGAAAAATGGCGAAGTTGCGCCTGAAACCATGCAGAAGATGGCAGAGACCATGCAGAAAATGCAGGAGCTCAGTCAGGAGGATATGCCCAAGGTGGAGCAGCAACTGCAGGAAGCACAGGATCCGAGCTCAACTCCTGAACAGTCAGAGAAAGATCTCCAGGAGGCCATCGAAGAGCAGGAGAAGGTCTTGGAAAAAATGCGGGAGACGATAGATGGCGCCAACGAAGCTAACCAGGACTTTGAGGCTAGCACCTTTGTGAATAGGTTACGTCGGGCTGCGTCCGAGGAAGACGGAATTGCGAACACCCTCATTGCCTCCATCGATGACAAAGGCAACACCACCATCGCCGGAACACCCTACGATGAATTGGATCCGGTAGACCAGAGGGTCCTCGGAGAACTTTCCATGCAGCAGCGAAGAACAGCGTCGGATGTTCACTGGATCCACGAAGACCTGGGACATTTTTATGCGCGAACCGAGAAGGAAGAGCACAAGCAGATTATGATCGAAATGAGAGAGTCGAACATCGATTCTCATCTGGAAGCAGTTCGTGAAAAAATCGTTGCGAACCGAACTTTCATGGCACTCGCTTCTGCGAAAAAGTGGGCCGCGCAGTTGAAAGCGTGGGCTGACATCCTCGACCCTCCTCAGGATCCTGCCGGGGCTGGAGGAGGCGGCGGGGGCGAGGGTCAGGAGCCTTCTCTCGACGACAACGATTTTGAATTCATGCTGAAAGTCATGAAGATGATCCAGACTGAACAGGACATCCGGGCGCGGACCCGGGCTCTGGAACAACTCCGCCGAACTCTCCACTTACAGGATCTTCCCGAGTAGGTCTGTCAGGCTCCGGGCACCAAACACATCGATTTAAACAGCTAGAACTCCGAAATTAATATGAAACTACGTTTTCCCCTGCTCACAACTGGGGCACTACTCTTCCTAACGGGATCCGCGGTATCGCAGGATACACCGGACCCAAAGCCCTCGGTTGAGCTCCCGAAAATCACTTATCCCGACCCGGTCACCGAGGCTCAGAAAGAAGCTGTGGGAAAACACCGCGAAGGTTCACAGAACCTCGCCGGAGAACAGGACGAACTCGCTGCCGATGTTCAGGACCTGATCGAGGAGCAGACGGACGAAAAACTCATTGCCCTGCTGGAAGAAGTTGAAGAAGTCATGGCAGAAGTCATTGACTCACTCGACGAGACCAACACCGGCGGACCGACCATTGCTGCAGAAACTGAAATCATCGAAAAGATTTTTGAAGCCGCAAAGCAGAGGTCTCAACAAAGTGGCGGGACATGACCAGATAGCGGAATGAGCATGGGTGCCATGCTCGATATGATGCAGCGGATGATGGGCCAGACTCCTGGACAAGGTCAGGGGGAACAAAAGGGCCAACCCGGCGAACAGGCGGGCGAAGGCCAGGAGGGCGAATCTGACTCCGCCAACAAGGAATTCACAGATGCCGGCAAAGGCAAGAAGGAGGAGCGCACTATTGGCAAAAAGGCCGGTAAGGCAGGGTCGCATCTCCCTCCCGAGTTCCAGAAAGCTCTCGACTCCTACAATAAGGGGCGCTGATCGCGATGAGACCTTTTTCTTTGCTGGTCGCAGCTGTTTTGCTGGCGACCTCTCAGGCCGGACTGGCTCAGGCCTTACTACGGCGGCAGGACGACCCGATTCCACCGCAGGTGGACCAGATGTATGTCAAAGGGCTACGCTATCTTGCGGGAAGCCAGACGGAAAATGGGAACTGGCCAGACCGAAACGGCAGTGAGCCGGGTGTTGTTGGGCTATGCGTGATGGCGTTCCTTGCGCATGGGGAAGACCCCAATCACGGACCCTATGCGCAAAATATCCGCAGAGGTATCGGCTTTATTCTCGAGAACCAGAACGAAACCAACGGTTACATCGGTTCAAGCATGTATAACCACGGTTTTGCCACGCTCGCCTTGGCGGAGGCATACGGCGTCCTCAGGGAGGACAAGCTCGCCCCTGCCCTCAAGGAAGCGGTGGCCCTGATCCTCAGCGCACAGGAACGCAATAGCCGGGGCGCCTGGAGATACACTCCGGATAGTCAGGACGCCGACACAACTGTGACGGGAGCTCAGATGGTTGCCCTCTACGCGGCGAGAAATGCGGGCATACCCGTACCTGAGGAAGCGCTCAAGAAGGGGCATGCGTTTATGAAAAGGTGCCGCGCATCAGACGGTGGTTACGGATACACCTCGGCGGGTAGCGGCAAGCCCACTCTCACCGCCATCGGATCCCTCTGTCTCGCCCTCGCCAAGGAGAAAGACAACAAGGGCTACAAGGCCAGCCTTGGATATCTGGGCAAACGTCTGAACTATCGAGATCGTTTTTACCCTTATTATTTTGAATATTACATGTCGCAGGCCCTCTTTCATGCTGATGAGCAGGTATGGCAGGAGTGGAATACAAAAAACATCCGCTACCTTTCCACTGTGCAAGCCCGCGATGGGAGCTGGCCCGGAAACAAGGGAGCCGCTTTCAGCACATCAGGCGCCCTTCTCTCAATGGCCCTGAACTACCGGTTTCTGCCGATTTATGAGAAGTAGCCATCTAACGGAGTGCGGTTCCCCTCTTCGTGTAACCACTGTTGCACTAGCTCTGGGGCTTACCCTCTCATCCTCATTGCCCGGTCAAAATTCGGACCAGCATGAAGACCTTCTCCGGTTTCGTAATGGAGACTCTTTGCACGGCGCCTTTCTTGGCCTCGGCGATGGAGAGTTACGTTGGCGCCACTCGGAAGCCGTCGAACCGATCACCCTACGAACCGACAAGATCCGCAGACTTTCCTTCCACGGAGGCCGCGCCCGCAAAAACTTGCGTAGCCCTTCCTTCGTCGAACTGTCGGACGGCGATCGAATCCCAGGAACGCTAGTGAGCCTGGGCCCGGAAAGATTAGAAATCGATACGGAGTTCGCGGGGCGAGTGTCGATTCCCCGGGAATTTGTCAGCCAGATCGCGCCAGCTCCCCATGGAGGACACGTTCAATATATTGGCCCCTTCAGCGATGGTGAATGGAATATCATCACCCCTCCGGACCTCCCTGCTACCGACAACCCAGAAGAGAACCCTGAGGAGAACAAGGAGGAAGCCGAGGAACAGGATCCTCCAGAGGCCCCATGGGTCTTCAGCGGTGGAGCATACTACAGCAACGGACAACTCCCTATCGCTGTGGATACACATGCCGGGGATCGTTCCCGGATTCGCTTCACCTTGGCATGGCGTAACCGTCTCAATACAGCAATTGCATTCCACGCCACCATGGAAAGGCCAGATCAGGCCAACGAGGAGGGAGACGAGAAAGAGAATGACGAAAAGCGCAAGCAGGCGCCGAATGCAGGCTCCAAGTTCAAAGAGGGATTCGCTTATACCTACGGGCATAGCTACGTCCTGACTATCTACTCCAATTATGCCCAAATCTACCGCTGTGACTTTACTGAGGATGGCAATGCGGACATCGACCGCCTCTCCAACTCCAGCGCCAACCTGCGCCTCGACGAAGCAGGTCAGGCCGAGTTTGAGATTCGTTGTGACCGGCCTGCTGGCACCATAGCCCTCTTTGCCAATGGCAGATTTGTCAGCCAGTGGACTGACAGACAGGGATACGTTGGCAGTGGATCACACCTTGCCTTCGCTTCCCAGAACTCCTCAGCTCGGCTCCGTATATCTGACGTCCTCGTGACCGGCTGGAACGGCATGATGGACAGTGCCCAAAGCATGGAGACCGAGGACCGAGACGTGGTTCTCCTGACCAACGGCACGGATCGGTTTTCCGGCAAGCTGGAATCACTTCAGGATGGGCAGTTTCTGATCAAGGGAACCTACGCCGAAATGAAGGTTCCCGCTGACGAAATTCAGGAAATTCGCCTGGCGTCTTCCAACCAGACGGAGGAAGACGAAGAATGGGCGAGTCGGCAGCGGCTACGCCTCCTTCTGAAGCCTCACGGGCGCTTGACGCTTTCCCCGATTAAGGCAAACGCTGATACCCTGAGAGGGCGCCACCCCGCCCTCGGTGAAATTAACCTTAATCTCCGCTATGCGGGCCTGATGGAATTCTCTTTTGGATCAAGCATCTTGGACTCATGGGACGACGACTACTGATGACCTCAATTTTCAAACCTGCTGGTATGGCAGCCCTCGCCCTGCTTCTTGTCCTTCCGGTGCTCTCTGCGGAGGACAAACTGGAACTGAACGATGGAAGCGTCCTTAGCGGCAAGGTTCTTTCTATTCAGGGAAATGACAAGGTCGTCCTTGATTCCAATCTCAGCGAAGAGCCGATACACCTCAGAGCCCAGTCTCTAAGCTCAATCAACTTTCGCAAAGATATCGAAAACCCTAACAAGGCTCCCCAGCTCCTCCATCTCGTGAATGGAGATGTGTTACCGGGAACTCTCCATAATCTCGATAGTAAGGAGGTCAGCTTTCTGACCGGATATGCCAATGAGCTGACTATTCCCCGCAACTATGTGCGCTCCATTGACTTTGGTGTTACCCCTCAAAAACTTGTCTACTCTGGACCGAAGCCCATCACCGAGTGGAGTGATAATGACGACTGGGAATGGGAAAACGGAAGTCTTACCTGCAACACCAGCGGCACAATTGCCGCAGAGGGCGTTCTCCCACGACAGTTCATCCTGCGATTCCGATTAGAATGGGAGAACGATCCTAATTTCCGAATCTACTTTTGTGATGATTTCCTGAAGCGAACGGGGAATGCCGACAGATATTACTTCGAGGTAAATTCAATGGGCTCGCAGCTGAAAAGGCAGACCACCATGGGCGGGCGCCGCTGGCATACTCTGGCGCAATCACATCAGAAGCCCCGCGAATACCCAAGCCGCGCAATCGACGTTGAATTACGTGTGAACCGGGACAGCCGGCAAATTTACCTCTACCTGAACAGCGAGAAAATCCAACGCACTCCTGACCCTATCGACAGCTTTCCTACAGGGACCGGGATCATGCTCCAAAGCCAGGCGGGTGGCGACTTAAAGAACATTGTCAGCGATCTTGAAATCTACGAGTGGGACGCCGTCACCGAACTTCGGCGCGATGAAGGGCACGAGGATCCTGAAACCGACGGGCTGGTTGACGTAGAAGGGCAGCACCTCAGTGGGTCTGCGCTTCAACTCCAGCAAGACGCGCAGGGTGATCGCATCATTTTTGAAAGCCGCTTCAACAAACAACCCCTTGAAGTTCAAACCTCGAGAATCTCCTCTCTCTACTTCAAGGATTCCCCACAAGCGCCCGAAGGACAGGCTCCGGTTGAACTCTCTCTTACCGGCGGAGGATCCCTGCAGTGTGCCAGCCTGGAAATGAAAGACGCCTCGATTGTAGCAACACACCCACTCCTTGGACAATTAACTCTCGACCGAAGCACCCTTAAGCGTCTGGCGATTGGGGCCTCCGAGAACAACGGATCATGAAGAAGTTCCTCCTATTAATCCCCTTCCTTTCGGCGATCGCTCTCGGACAACAGAAACCCGGGAAAGAAGATGCAGGCAATTCCGATCTCCCAGTGGAGTCTGATTCAGTAGCGGGATTCCTCACCTTTGCCAACGAGGACAAAATAAGCGGCAGCCCCGAGGGAATTGACGAGGACGGAAATCTCCGCTGGAACGCTGGATTTCTCCACCAGCCTATCCCTGTCAAACCATCCTCCCTGCTGGAGATGCGGCTGGAAGGAGGAGCTTCATTACAAGACGCGAATGACCACCAAGCCCTTCTCCTCCTTACCAATGGAGATACCCTGCGTGGCCAGCTTGACGCCCTCGATGACGAGCACGTGACTCTGCAAACATGGTACGGCGGCCCTCTCAAAATTCGGCGGACGATGGCTTCGGACCTTGAAATTCAACGGGCGAATCAGACGGTGTATTCGGGACCAGAAGACTTTGATTCGTGGATCATCGAAGGAGAAAAGGACGCCTGGAGTCTCAATGCCGGGAGCCTTTCATCCAATAAGGGGGCCGGCATCGCCAGAGAAATCAAGACCCCTGACCGCTGCCGCATCCAGTTTGATCTGGCCTGGAGAAACTCTCTTCGATTTCGCGTTCTCCTCCTTTCTGACAAAGGGTCGACCACTCAGCCTGACAATTGTTACGACTTGGTCTGTCAACGCCGCTTTGTCTACCTCAGAAAGCGCTGGATTGATGGAGCTTCGGGAGGGTCCAAGATCGTCGGCCAGGCAAACATCCCCGAGCTTGCGGAAAAGGAGAGTGTCCGGTTCGAGTTCTATATCGACCGCAAGGAGGGAACGATCGCACTCTACATCGACGGAAGACAGGCGCAGGTATGGAGCGACGAGAATCCGAAGGCAGGGTCCTTTGGAAACTGGCTCCATTTCATCTCGGAGGACTTTTACAAGGTCAAGGTGAGCCGCATCAGGGCCAGCCCTTGGAAAGGAGAATTGCCGGACACCGTGCAGCTCGAGGCCGATCCGGAAGAGGACGAGTTGGAGGGACAGAAAATTCGCCTCCAGAACGGTGACACCGTGATAGGCAATGTCGGGCTGATCAAGGATGGCGTGCTTGCGGTGGAGACGCCGTTTTGCAAGATGAACATCCCCGTCGACCGGATGCGCACGATTGATCTCACTGAAGGTGATTACGAAGAGCCGATTCGCAAGAAGGGAGACGTCAGAGGCTGGCTGAGGGAGGGAGGCCGTATTACCTTCCGCCTCGACGCCTTTTCCAAGGACACCTTGACGGGTTACAGTCAAACATTTGGCAACGTAGAGTTCAAACTCAGCGCCTTCTCGAGATTGGAGTTTAACATCTACAATGAAGAGTTTGAGGCCCTCCGGGGGGGCAGTAACTGGTAAATCGATTCCTTCCCGGAGGCTACCACCTCATGGCTCGGTGGGTGCCTGCTTCTCTCCCTTCATACCGCCTTCGGCAAAGGCTTCTCTTTCTTCCTGAGTGCAGCCCTCATCTTTTTTACCGCCAGGTTTTGAAGCTGTCGTATGCGCTCTCGAGTGACACCTAACTCCCCTCCCACCTCTTCCAAGGTCCTCGATTCAATACCGTCCAGGCCAAATCGCTCCTCAATGATTTGGCGCTCTCTCGGATCCAGCACCGCAAGAAGATCCTCCAGCTGGTCATGAATATTCTTGGCGACCAGAGTGTCCAGCGGACTCAGCGCCTTCTCATCTCCAATCACATCTCCAAGGCCGACGGTATCATCTTCATTAACGGGTGCATCTAGAGAGACTGGCCTCTGCGAGGCCCGTGTCAGAAGAGACAACTTTCGCCGCGGGAGACCTAGCTCTTCCGAGAGCTCTTCCTCGGAGGGCTCCCGACCAAGACACTCCGACAGAAGCGCTGAGATTCTTCTCATCTTCGCTATTTTATCCACCATGTGGATGGGCAATCTGATGGTCTTACTCTGGTTGGCGAGGGCTCGCTTGATAGACTGTTTGATCCACCACGAACCATAGGTGCTCAGCTTTCCTCCTTTCGCCGGGTCGAAACGTTCAACCGCTTTCATCAAACCTATGTTTCCCTCCGAAATCAGGTCTGCCAGGGGCAACCCGTATCCAGAATAGTCCTGCGCGATTTTCACCACCAAGCGAAGGTTCGCCTTGATCATCGTGGCACGAGCTCGCTCATCTCCAGCTTTGATTCGGGCCGCCAATGCGACCTCCTCTGCAGCGGTGAGAAGCTCTGTTTGGGTGATCTCACGTAAATACACTCGCAAGCTACTGTCTGAGTCAATTCTGGCCATTGTTCTACTTTCTTGATGCTCGTTGACGGTCCAAAGCAGGAAGCGAGCCGCTGTCACTACTATGTAAACTTTTGATCCCTACTACTACACAGCGCACACCCTCCCCAGTCCAGAACCCTCATCCAAAATCCCCTGCTGAAGTCAGAGAGAGATCGGATTTCGAAACAACCTGATCACTAGAAGGTTATGGGTTTCCTTGACCATCCAGAGGATGATTCCACACGAAGTCCCCACTGCAGACGGGTTACTGATGAACCGCTCTGAGCCGTGACCACGCCCCGACCTATCCCCCTCCCCCCACAACCTGCTTCCTGCACATTTGTACCCTGTGCGTGCATCGCACCATGGATCCTGCTCAGGGATGGGCGTCTCTCTTATTTTAGTGGATGTGCATTGGTATCAGTCTTTTCAACTTTGCGATTACAGTATTTGTGAGCTAGTTCGCCGGATTTGACGGTTGCTTCGTGCTGATTCCGGCCATTCCGGCACCAAAATGCCACGACGGCAGCCCGCTAGACTTAGTCGAAAGCTAGCCCCATGACTCGGGATTCTCGAGGTTCCGGAGTCGTGCCGGATTTGTGACGGATTTGT
>DIHT01000079.1:32941-36494 GCA_002420305.1 Akkermansiaceae bacterium UBA5689
CGGATTTGTGACGGATTTGTCACCAAGCTCCCTTTGTGACATTCGCGTCAACCATTAAACAACATGCCCATGGTTACCTTCTTAGAGATCCTCGGGAGTCTTGGTGTTTTCTTGTTTGGCATGAAAGTCCTGAGTGAGGGCACTCAGAAGGTCGCCGGTCAACGCATGCGCCACGTCATGGCCACCATGACGAAGAATCGGGCGTCCGGAGTTGCTACCGGTTTCGGAGTTACCTGTCTCCTGCAGTCCTCGTCTGCCACCACTGTCATTGTGGTTTCTTTCGTGAACGTGGGCCTCCTCACGCTCATCGAGTCAATCGGTGTCATCATGGGTGCCAACCTTGGCACGACCGTTACCGCCTGGATCATCGCGGCGGTAGGTAAATTCAGCCTCGCAAAGATCGCAATTCCGATCATCGGAATTGGCGTTCCGTTCATTTTCATCGGCAAGGGCCGTGCCAAGGGCTGGGGCGAAGTGATGATCGGATTCGGCCTTCTTTTCTTCGGCCTCGGCCTCCTTAAAGAGGCTGTTCCGGACGTGAAGGGGATGCTTGCGAGCGAGGACGCCAACGTGAAGGCCCAAGCAGAGGCTGTCCTCGAATTCATCAAGAGCCTCGGTGGCAAGGGCTATCTTTCCTACCTCATTTTTCTGGTCCTCGGGGTGGTTCTTACCCTGATGGTGCAATCATCGTCCGCCGCCATGGCCATCACCGTAACTCTCGCGATGAACGGATGGATTGGATTCGAGGAATCAGCCTTTGTTGTGCTGGGCGAGAACATTGGAACTACGGTCACGGCCTGGCTGGCATCGCTCGGGGCCAATCATCATGCCAAGCGCGCTGCGCGAGCCCACTTCATGTTCAATGTTATCGGCGTCATCTGGATGCTGATCCTCTTCGGGCCCTTCAAGGAACTTGTGTTGTGGATATCGGGAGGCCTTCCCGAGTCGTTCCGAATGGAGAAGCACAATACCGACGTTGGCTTCAATCTCGCCATCTTCCACACCCTTTTCAACTTCACCAATATCTGTCTTCTGATCGGGTTCGTTCCGTTCATTGAGAAGATCGTCACAAAGTGGGTCAAGGAACCTGCCTCAACCGGCCGCCGCGAGCGCCTCACCTTCATCACTCAGGGCATGGTCAACACCGGGGAGCTCAATCTTCCGGAGGCGGAGAAAGCCACCATCGAGCTGGCCAAGCTCACCCAGGACATGTTCGATGGCTTCGTTGAAGTCTTCAACAATCCCAAACAAGACCTCTCTGAAAAGGTAAACAGTCTCCATGAAATGGAGGACGAGGCCGACGAACGCACTGCTGACATCACCGAATATCTGGTGCGCTGTGCCTCGGCCGAGATCGGTCAATCAAACGCCAGCGGGGTGGCTCAGATGATCCGGATCGTCTCTGAACTGGAGGAGATTTCAGACACGATCTACCGTCTCGTAAAACTCACGCAGCGTAAGTACAAGAAGGAGCGGGAATTCACCTCGGAAGCTACCGAGGGCCTGCGCGATTACGCACAACTCATTGCGCGGTTCATCACCGTCTACAATGAGAAGATGTTCCAACCAGTCGACCGGAAGGAAATTGATGCAGCACGAACCCTCGAGAATGAGATCGGATCACGCGGCAAGTCTCTCAACAAGCTGGCCTTGGGTCGGATGGCAATGCCGGAACCTGACATCAAGGCTGAGATCCTCAATATGGAGCTCAACAACCACTGCGAGAAGATCGGGAACCACGGTTTCAACGTGATGCAATGCCTCTACGCGATGGCTAACAAGGAGGAAGCTCCCGATAATATTGCGCAACCGATCAATCAGATTATCGATGATAAAAAAGACCAGCCCGAAGGGTAAGCGCCTAGGCGATCTCTCAAGTCTATTTCCAGAGATGACGCGATTCCTGGTTTGCCTCCTTCTCCTATCAACCCTGCCCGCTTCCGCCGGTCGGCCCAATATCCTCTGGATCTTTATCGAGGACATGTCCCCGCTTATCGGTTGCTACGGCGATTCGGTTAACGCAGACAAGACACCAAATATAGACGCCCTCGCTAAGGGTGGGGTGCGATTTTCCCGGTGCTACGTCCCTGCCCCAGTATGCTCCCCTTGCAGGTCCGCAATGATTACCGGCACCTATCAGACAACCACTGGGCTGCACAACCACCGTTCCTCCAGAACCAAGGCGGGGGCTATCAACCTTCCTGCCGGCATCACAACAATCCCCCAGCTCTTCAGAAAGCACGGCTACCTCACCTTCAATAGCGGGAAGGAGGACTACAACTTCATCTTTGAAAACTCTGACCTCTATTCCATCAAGGGCCCCAGAAGAGACTTTGGTGCATGGCGTAACCTCCCAAAAGGCAAACCTTGGTTTGGTCAAATCCAGCTCGCCGGGGGTAAAAGCAATACCAAAAAGTGGAACGACAAGGTCAACCCTGACTCCGTCACTCCTCCTCCTTACCTGCCAAACACCGCCCTCTTTCGTAAGTGGCATGCCCACCACTATGACACCGTGCGCCAGACCGATGACGACACCCGAAAGATCCTCGCCAATCTCAAAGCGGATGGCCTCCTGGAAAACACCATCATCTTCTGGTTCACCGATCACGGAAATAACCATTCCCTGAGAGCCAAGCAGTTCTGCACCGAAGCAGGCACCCACGTGCCATTGATTATCTCTGGAGCTGACAAACGCATCCGCGCAGGGAGCGTCCGCAACGAACTGACATCGACCCTCGACATCTCAGCGACCTCTCTCACCCTTGCAGGGATCCAAATACCCTCTCATTATGATGGCGTAGACCTCTTCTCTCCTTCTTTCACCCCACGTGAATATGTGATCTCCGCCCGTGATCGTTGTGATTATACGATCGACTACATCCGCAGCGTCCGCAGCGACCGATATCGCTACATCCGCAATTTCCTTACCGACCGCCCATTCCTTCAGCCTCAATATCGGGACAACCGTGACTACGTCGTATTTCTCCGCCAAGGGCATGCAGCGGGAACTCTTCCAGCCCTGACAGACGAGATCTTTTTCGGCCCCCGCCCTCGAGAAGAACTCTATGATATCGAGCAGGATCCTCATGAGATCAAAAACCTCGCGTCAGATCCGGGCTTCACAAAGGTTCTTGAGAAGCATCGCTCTATTCTCGCCGAGTGGCAGCTGCGGACTGACGACAAAGGTCAATACCCGGAATCAGACGCGGGCCTGCGTGAAGTTCTCAATCAGTGGAAGGATAAGTGTGTAAATCCCGAATATGACCGCGTTCGGAGATCGGGGTCTCAGTGAGAAGCATTCGACTCTTTTGCGCAGTATCTTTGCTCTATTCTGCGCGTTATCAAGATGACTGAGATTCCGATTCACTCACCCGGTGCGCGCCTCTACGATACGGCATGGCCAGAGCCTTCCTGGATGACAACTTCCTTCTTCGCAGCAAAACTGCGGAGCGCCTTTTCCATGAAGTAGCTGCAATCCAGCCGATCATAGATTACCACACTCACCTTCCTCCTGAGGAGGTCGCGGAAAACAAACGCTGGGATAATATCAGCA